>NZ_JAYLLH010000001.1:0-281582 GCF_035818635.1 Mesobacterium hydrothermale
CATCAGCATGACTCGCACGGCCAGCACCAAATGGGAATCCCAATTCGGACTCGTTTGTCGCGATCAATCCACTAGGAACGGGCTTGAGAAATTTCACCGTCGAAGGGGCAGAACATGACCGTGACACCGGACTGGATCGCCGTGGATTGGGGCACGTCACAGGTCCGTGCCTGGGCCATGCATGGCGACACTCCGCTGGCGGTCGCACGTTCAGACGCGGGCATGGGAACGCTGTCACCGGGCGATTTCGAAGCGGCGCTTTTGACCCTGGTGCAGGACTGGCTGCCGGACAGCCCGATCGCAGTTGTGATCTGCGGCATGGCGGGGGCGCGGCAAGGTTGGCAAGAGGCCCCCTACGCCTCTGTGCCCTGCGCGCCTGACGCAGGCGGATGCGTGCGGCCGCAGGTTCACGACCCCCGGCTTGACGTGCGCATCCTTGCGGGGCTGAAACAGGACCGTCCCGCCGACGTGATGCGGGGCGAGGAAACCCAGATCGCCGGGGTTCTGGCGCAAGACCCGCGCTTTGATGGCGTGCTGTGCCTGCCGGGCACTCATACGAAATGGGTCCAGGTCTCTGCCGGCGAGGTGGTCAGCTTCCGCACGTCCATGACCGGAGAGATTTTTGCCCTGCTGGCAAACCAATCCGTCCTGCGCCACGGGCTGTCCGACGGCTGGGACGATGCCGCCTTTGCCGACGCCGTGGCCGAGGCGATGGCGCGGCCAGAGGCGTTGGCCGTGCGGCTGTTCGGCCTGCGGGCCGAGGGGCTGCTGCACGGCCTGTCCGGTCCAACGGCACGCGCCCGCTTGTCGGGTCTCCTGATCGGGGCCGAACTGGCGGCGCTGCGGCCCTACTGGCTGGGCCAGAGGGTGGCGATCATCGGCGATGCGCCGCTTTGCGATACCTATGCCGCTGCGCTGACCGCACAGGGGCTGGCGCCGCAGATGATCGACGCGTCCAAGGCGACTTTGTCGGGCCTGACCGCCGCCCACGCCAAGACATAAGGCAAAGAAAAACGCCCGGACCGCAGTGCGATCCGGGCGTTCCCGCAGTCGTCAGAAAAGGATCAGTGCACGTCCTTGTAGCTGATCTCTTTCACGTCCTTGCCGGTCTTGCCGCGCCGCACCATCAACCGGTTGAGCGCCGCGATATAGGCCCGGACCGATGCCACAACCGTATCGGTATCCGCCGACTGGCCGGTGGCGATCATGCCGTCCTCTTCCAGCCTGACAGACACGGTGGCCTGCGCGTCGGTGCCTTCGGTTACCGCGTTCACCTGGTAAAGCTGCAGCCGCGCGCTGTTGGGATAGACTTTGCGGACGGCTTTGAACGCTGCGTCGACCGGACCGTCCCCGCGCGATTCTGCCGCCATTTCCTTGCCGTCCACGTCCATCTCGATCTCGGCCGTGGCGGGGCCGCCGGTGCCGCAGGTGACCTTGAGGTTCACCAGTTGCAGATGGTCGCCTCCATCGGCTGTCGCGCTCACCAGGGCGATCACGTCGTCATCGAACACTTCTTTCTTGCGGTCGGCCAGTTCCTTGAACCGCACGAAGATGTCCTTGAGCTGGTTGTCACCCACGTCATAGCCCAGGTCCTTGAGCTTGGCGCGCAGCGCCGCGCGGCCCGAATGCTTGCCCAGCGGCAACGAGGTTCCGGCGATGCCGACGTCCTCGGGGCGCATGATCTCGAACGTTTCCTTGTTCTTCAGCATCCCGTCCTGGTGGATCCCGGATTCATGGGCAAAGGCGTTCTTGCCGACGATGGCCTTATTGAACTGCACCGGGAAGCCCGACACCGTCGAAACACGGCGCGAGATGTGCATGATCTTGGTCGTGTCGATCTCGGTGTAGAACGGCATGATGTCGCCGCGCACCTTCAGCGCCATGACCACTTCTTCCAGCGCGGTGTTGCCGGCGCGCTCGCCCAGACCGTTGATCGTGCATTCGATCTGCCGGGCCCCGCCTTCGACGGCGGCCAGCGCGTTGGCCGTCGCCATGCCCAGGTCGTTGTGGCAATGGGTGGCAAACACCACCTCGTCCGCGCCGGGCACGGTTTCGATCAGGCGCTTGATCAGGTCGGCGCTTTCGCGCGGGGCGGTATAACCGACGGTATCGGGGATGTTGATTGTCGTCGCGCCGGCCTTGATCGCGATTTCAACCACCCGGCACAGATAATCCCATTCCGTCCGGGTCGCATCCATCGGCGACCATTGCACGTTGTCACACAGGTTCCGGGCGTGGGTCACCGTCTGGTGAATCCGGTCGGCCATTTCGTCCATCGACAGGTTCGGGATCGCACGGTGCAGCGGCGAGGTGCCGATAAACGTGTGGATCCGCGGGCTGGCGGCGTGTTTCACCGCCTCCCAGCAGCGGTCGATGTCGGGCAGTTGCGCGCGGGCAAGGCCACAGATGGTCGAGTTCTTCGACCGCTCGGCAATCTCGCTCACGGCGCGGAAATCGCCTTCGGAGGCAATCGGGAAACCGGCCTCGATGATGTCGACCCCCATTTCGTCCAGAAGCTCGGCAATCTCCAGCTTCTCGTCATGGGTCATGGTCGCGCCGGGGGATTGTTCGCCGTCGCGAAGCGTCGTGTCGAAAATGAGCACGCGGTCTTTGGTCGTGTCGGTCATGTCAGGAATTCTCTTTTGCAGGTGTTCTTCTTCCGGGATCACGTCGGCGCGATGCGGGTCTCCTCTGAGCGGACGCGCCGGGACGGCACGCTCAGAGGCGGATTAGAAGAAGAATCAGGCCAAGCGCAACCGCTGCCGAACGGCGAGCAAGGGTCGGGATATGGCCAAAAGTCATCATGGGGGCTGGTATACCCGCTTTCGGACAAAAGAAAACCCCAAGAAAACATGGTTTCCCCGCATAAGTTTGCCTTCCGAACGCGGGATCACGGTCGCAATTGATTTGGGTCAAGTCACGCGGTGCGCGGATATGCGGTAAGATTATGCACTGCTCTGCGCCGGTGGCCCGACGAGAGCGGGGGGTGGGACAAATCGGCCGCAACCCGCAAATGACCGACCGAATGCCCACGCTTGGGACGAAGACGCAACCGTCGAAAGGAGAACGGGCATGGCGCATGTAGTCGTATTGGGGGCCGGTCTGGGGGGAACCATCCAGGCCTATGAACTCAGGGAATCGCTGGGCAAGAACGACGAGATCACGGTGATCTCGGACAAACCCTATTTCCAGTTCACCCCCTCGAACCCCTGGGCCGGTGTCGGCTGGCGCAAGAAGGAAGAGATCACGATCGACCTCGCGCCGGTCATGAAGCGCCGCAAGATCGGGTTCATCTGCGATGCCGCCGTCAAGCTTGACCCGGAAACCAGCACCCTTACCCTGGCCAGCGGCAAAGAGGTTACCTACGACTACCTGGTCATCGCGACCGGCCCGGCGCTGGCCTTTGACGAAATCGAAGGCTTTGGCCCCGACGGCGGGCACACCGCCTCTGTCTGTTCGATCGAACATGCCGAGGTGTCGGGCAAGAACTGGGATGCGTTCTGCGCCGATCCCGGCCCGATTGTTGTCGGTGCCGTCCAGGGCGCGAGCTGTTTCGGCCCGGCCTACGAATACCTGCTGACCATCGACACCGACCTGCGCCGCCGCAAGATCCGCCACAAGGTGCCGATGACCTTCGTCACCTCTGAACCCTATATCGGCCACCTTGGCTTGGGCGGGGTGGGCGATACCAAGGGGATGCTGGAATCCATCCTGCGTGACCGTGACATCAAGTGGGTGACCAACGCCAAGACCAACAAGTTCACCGCCGACGCGGTGCACATCACCGCCCATGACGACGACGGCAATCCCAAGGGTGACCGCGAGATCCCGGCGAAATACAAGATGATGCTGCCGGCGTTCCGGGGCATCCCGCCGCTGATGGGGATCGAGGGGCTTGTCAACCCGCGCGGCTTTGTCATCACCGACGAATACCAGCGCAATCCGAAATACCCCAACATCTTCGGTATCGGCGTCTGTATCGCCATCGCGCCGAAGGACCCGACCCCGGTGCCCACCGGCGTGCCCAAGACCGGCTTCATGATCGAATCCATGGTCACCGCCACCGCGCACAACATCCCGCGCGTCATGGCCGGCAAGGAACCGAACGAGAAACCCACCTGGAACGCGCTGTGCCTGGCCGATTTCGGCGATCGCGGCGCGGCCTTCCTGGCAATGCCGCAGATCCCGCCGCGCAACGTCAACTGGGCCAGCGAAGGGCGGTGGGTCCACTGGGCCAAGCTGGCCTTCGAATGGTATTTCATGCGCAAGGTGAAGAAGGGCGTCAGCGAGCCCGTCTATGAACGCATCATCATGCGGATGATGAAGATCACCAAGCTGGAAGAAAAAGCCTGACCACCGGGTATCCGGTCCGGCGAAGGGCGGCCTTCGGGTCGCCCTTTTCCTTTTCCTGCGCAGGCCTAGGTCCACCCCCGACACAGGAGGACGCATGGAACGGGCATTGATCATCGGCGCATCGGGTGGCATCGGCACGGCGATTGCCGCCGCCCTGACGGCCCGCGGGGTCCAGGTGACGGCCCTGTCGCGGTCACGCGACGGGCTGGACGTGACCGACGACTCCGCGGTCCGCGCCCACTTGGCGGCCCTTGAGGGCTCGTATGATCTGATCCTTGTCGCCACCGGTGCGCTGGAAATCGACGGGGCGGAACCGGAAAAATCCCTCAGGGCGCTGGAGCCAAAGGCGCTGATGGACCAGTTCGCGCTGAATGCGATGGGGCCCGCGCTGGTCCTGAAGCACGCGGCGCACCTGTTGCCCCGCGATCGCCGCGCGGTCTTTGCCGCGCTGTCGGCCCGTGTCGGCAGCATTGGCGACAACCGTCTGGGCGGCTGGTACGGCTATCGCGCCGCCAAGGCCGCGCTGAACCAACTGGTCCGTTGCGCCGCGATCGAACTGGCGCGCACCCATAAACAGCTGTCCGTGGTGGCGCTGCATCCGGGCACGGTGCAGACCGACTTTACCCGCAAGTACCTTGGCCGTCATCCGGCGGTGCCACCGGCCGAAGCGGCGGAAAACCTGCTGCGCGTGATCGACGGGCTGACCCCGGCTGACACCGGCCGTTTCTTTGACTGGGCGGGCAAAGAGGTCGCGTGGTGACCACGCCCCGCCTGATCCTGATCCTTGGCGACCAGTTGACCCAAACCGTCGCCGCGCTGAAAGCCGCCGACAAGGCCCGCGACGTGGTGGTGATGGCCGAGGTCGCGGACGAGGCCAGCTATGTCCAGCACCACCCGAAAAAGATCGCCCTGATCTTCGCCGCGATGCGCAAATTCGCCGCCCGCCTGCGCGAAGCGGGCTGGGATGTGCGCTATACCGAACTGGACGACACCGAAAACTCCGGGTCGATTCCCGGCGAACTGCTGCGCCGGGCGGGCGAAACCGGTGCGCAACGGGTGATCGCGACCGAACCCGGCGAATGGCGCCTGATCGGCCTGCTGAACGACCTGCCGCTGCCGGTGACCCTGCTGGAAGACGACCGGTTCATCGCCAGCCACAAGGAGTTCGACGCTTGGGCCAAGGGCCGCAAGGCGCTGCGGATGGAATATTTCTACCGCGAGATGCGCCGCAAGACCGGCCTGTTGATGGACGGCGACCAACCGACGGGCGGTCAATGGAACTATGACCACGACAACCGCAAACCCGCGCCCGGCGACATCGACGCCGACGGCCCGCCCAGGTTCACCCCCGACCCAGTGACGGAAGAGGTGCTGGACCTTGTCGAGGCCCGCTTCGGCAACAGCTTCGGCACGTTGCGCCCGTTCTGGTTCGGCACCGATGCCGAACAGGCGCAACAGGCGCTGGATGCCTTCGTCACCCACGCCCTGCCCAGGTTCGGCGACTATCAGGATGCGATGCTGGCCGGCCACCGCTTCCTCTATCATTCGGTGATCTCGGTCTATCTGAACATCGGCTTGCTTGACCCGCTGGACATCTGCCGCGCGGTCGAAGACGCCTATCGCCGTGGCCACGCGCCGCTGAATGCTGCCGAAGGCTTCATCCGCCAGATCATCGGCTGGCGCGAATACGTGCGCGGGATCTATTTCCTCGAAGGGCCGGACTATCCCTCCCGCAACGCGCTGGGCCAGTCGCGTGACCTGCCCGCCGCCTACTGGGGCGCCCCCACCGACATGGCCTGCCTGTCCGCCGCCGTCGAACAGACCCGGGACGAAGCCTATGCCCACCACATCCAGCGCCTGATGGTCACCGGCAATTTCGCCCTGCTGGCGGGCGTCGATCCGGGGCAGGTGCATGACTGGTACCTGCGGGTCTATGCCGACGCCTTCGAATGGGTCGAGGCCCCGAATACCGTGGGGATGAGCCAGTTTGCCGATGGCGGGATCATCGCGTCGAAACCCTATGTGTCCTCGGGGGCCTATATCGACCGCATGTCGGACTACTGCAAAACCTGCGCCTACAGCGTGAAGCAGAAGACGGGGCAGGGGGCCTGCCCGTTCAACCTGCTTTACTGGCATTTCCTGGTCCGCCACCGCGACCGGTTCGACGGCAACCCGCGCATGGGCAACATGTACCGGACATGGGAGCGGATGGATGCCGCCCGCCGCGACACCGTGCTGAAGGACGCCGAGGCGTTCCTTGCCAAACTGGACGCCGGACAGCGGGTCTGACAGCCCCCCCCTTTCCCTTCCCGGCGCCAATGCCCTAAACCCTTGTCCATGCGCATCCTGGAAAACATCATCTCTGACCGCGGGTCGAAATACGCGGTTTCCGGCGGCCCCTGCCAGTCCGAGGACGACGCCCGCGTCTTCCTCAAGAACCTTACCCGGATCAAGAAATTCGCCAAGGCGACGCACAACACCTGGGGGCTTATCACAGACGCCGGGCCAATCAAGAACGACGATGGCGAATCCGGCGCGGGCATGGTGATCCTGCGGATGCTGGAACGCGAAGCGCTGCACAATCACATCATTGTCGTGACCCGCTGGTACGGCGGCAAGCACCTTGGCGGCGACCGGTTCCGCCACGTGCAGGAGGCGGTGCGGATCTACCTTGCGGACCTGCAAGGGTAAGCATTCCGGCACCACCGCCCTGCGGCAATGCACAATCACGACGCCGTGAACGGGCAAGACCGGGACAAAATCCGCGCTATCGTTTCGCCAAATCCAACATGGAGGGAGAGACCATGACTGATTCCGTGAAACTGACCCGCCGCGCCGCCCTTGCCGGGGCCGCCGCCATTCCCTTTGCCGCCGCGATGACCGGGCGTGCGCAGGCGATGGCGCCGATGCAGGGCGCGCAGATGACCAAGGTCAACCGCTTCATGCTGGGCGGGTTCGAGGTGTCGACCCTGATGGCCGGCACCCGCACCGTACCTGAACCGCAAAACATCTTCGGCATGAATGTCAGCGCGGATGAATTCGCCGCCGCCTCGGCCGCCGCGCATATCCCGACCGACAAGGCGCAGTTCTTCTTTACGCCGACGCTGATCAACACCGGGGCCGAACTGATCCTGTTCGACACCGGCCTGAACGGCGCAGGCATCGCGGCGGCGGTGACCGCTGCGGGCTATACGCCCGACCAGGTCACCCATGTGGTGCTGACCCACATGCACGGCGACCACATCGGCGGGCTGATGACCGACGGCGCTCCGACCTTCGCCAATGCTGCCTATGTCACAGGCCAGCAGGAATACGATTTCTGGGCCGGTGCCGGCAATGAAGGCTTTGACAAATCCGTCCGCCCGCTGGCCGAAAAGATGAGTTTCCTGGCCGATGGCGGGTCTGTCACCTCGGGCATCATCTCGGTTCTGGCCAACGGTCACACGCCGGGCCACATGGGCTACATGGTGGAAAGCAACGGCCAGCAGCTGATGCTGATCGCCGATCTGGCCAATCATTACGTCTGGTCGCTGGCCTATCCCGATTGGGAAGTGAAGTTCGACGCCGACAAGGCCGCCGCGGCCGCGTCGCGCCGCAAGGTTCTGGGGATGCTGGCCGCCGACAAGGTGCCCTTCATCGGCTATCACATGCCGTTCCCGGCCCTGGGCTATGTCGAAACCCGCGGCGACGGCTTCCAGTATGTCCCGCACAGCTATCAGCTGATGATGAGCTAAGGATTGCGCCGCGCCTGACGCGCGTCGCCCGGGGGCGGGCGCGGCCTGACGGCCGCGCCCGCCCTGCTATCTGACTGTCAGCGAAACGCCGGGCCGTGGGCCCAGATCGTCAGCGAAAACCGTTCGCCTTGCGTCACCGGGCTGACCCGGTGCAGCAGGTAGGCCGGAAACAGCGTGGCGGTGCCCTGCGCCTTGGGCGCGTCGAGCGTCGAACTGCTGGGCATCACCTGCAACACCCCGCCGTCGTAGGTGTCGGGCTCTGACAATTGGACCACCATGGTCAGCTTGCGCTTGCGTGCCAGCGCGCCTTCACCCACGTCCGAATGCCAGGTGAAATGGCCCTCGCGCTCTGCGCCATACCGGGCCACCTGTGCGCTTTCGGCAAATTCGTTCAGGTCAAAGCCGTAGACCGCGCGGTTCGCCTCGCGCACAACGTCGATGATCCGGCCCATCACCCAGTCGGTGCCAGGCACGTCATCCAGCCAGACCAGATCAGCGCGCCGCAGGTTGTGGTCGCGGGTCTGACCGACAAGCCGCGCATCTGCGCTGTCGGCATCGCGCGCGATCTGGATGATGCGGGCGCAATCATCGCGGGAAAAGGCGTCGGGAATGCTGTGAACGGCGATCATCTTGGCACCATCGGTCAAAGGAAGAGGAGCGTTTGGCGCAGTTCTCTCCGCCGATCCCGTCGGAATGCGACAGATGGCCGGAAAGCGACATCAAAAAAGCGGCCCCGCCATTGCGGGACCGCTGTTTCTTACAACCCGGTCGGATCAGGCCGCGGCGGCGGTTTCAGCTTGCTGAGCCAGCTTTGCGGTCACCTGCACCAACCGGCGTGCCTGATGGGCAACGGCGGCGCGGCCCTTGTCGTCAAACACACCGTTGGTTGCGGAAAAGCCGTAGGGATTGCCGCCCGCCTCGGACACGACGGCATCGGTATAGCCCGGCGTGACCACGATCGTGCCCCAGTGCATCAGGCTGGTATAGAACGCCAGAAGCGTGCTTTCCTGCCCTCCATGGGCATTCTGCGCCGACGTGGTTGCGGTTACGGTCTTGTTGGCCAGTTCGCCGGTGAACCACAGCCCGCCCAGCGTGTCGATGAAGGCACGCAACTGGCTGGGCATGCTGCCGAACCGGGTCGGCGCGGCAAAGAAATAGCCATCCGCCCAGGCCATGTCGTCATGGCTGATTTCCGGGATATTTGCGGTTGCGTCCAGGTGGGCCTGCCACGCCTCTTGCCCGGCGACCACGTCCTTTGGCGCGGTTTCGGGCACGCGCCGCAGGCGCACCTCGGCCCCTGCGGCCTCTGCCGCGCGGGCGGCTTCGCTGGCCACGGCATGGTTGGTGCCATAGGTGGAATAATAGATGATTGCGATTTTGGGTTTGGTCATGTCGCGGCTCCTGTCTGCGTTCTGACACTCAAATAGTGTTGCGCGAAAATGTTTGCACCTTTAGATATTGCGCAAGTCATGTGCGAATTCGCAGATCTTTCTAACGCCTCGGCGCAATGCCATATCCACCCAATGACACGTCCCGGCCTCAGCCAGTTTCAGGACATGGCGCAGGATGCGCTGAACACCCTGCCCGCGCCGTTCCGCGACGCCGCTCAAGAGGTGGTGATCCAGATCGTCGACTGGCCGTCCCAGGATATGCTCGATGATCTGGAAATCGCCGATCCGCTGGACCTGACGGGCCTTTACGAAGGGATCCCGTTGACGAAAAAAAGCGTTTGGGATCAGCCTTATGGCCCCGATGTGATCTGGCTGTTCCGGCGGCCGATCCTGGCCGAATGGCACGACCGCGGAAATATCGGCCTGCCCCGGTTGGTCGCCCATGTGCTGGTGCACGAACTGGCGCATCACTTCGGCTGGTCGGATGACGACATTGCGCAAATCGACCGCTGGTGGGAATAGCGCCTATCGTGTCACCAGCAGCACCGCCCCGGCGACAACCATTCCTGCAATCAAAAACTGCCGCAGATGCAGGCGTTCGGTGCGAAAAACCGTGATCCCGAACACCAGCGTCCACAGCGGCGTGGTTGCCACCATTGGCGCAACGATGGTCAATTCGCCCCGCGCGATCCCCGAATTGAGGGCCAGAATCCCCAGCCCGTTGATCGCGCCGCTGGCGATGAACCAACTGTGGCTGCGGTTCAGCCCGCGCACCACCGCCTGTCCGTTCCGCCGCAGCAACAGCGCCAGGACCCCGGATGACACCGTCGCCGCCAGCAACGTGGCAAAGAACGGGCTGTGCACCGACTGCATGCCCAGCTTGGTGAACACCTGCGCGATGCCCCGCACGAAAGACGCCCCCAGCGGGATCGCCAACGCCCACAGTGGAAAACCGCGCGGGATGTTGCGGGTCTTCAGCCCCGCCAGCATCAGCCCAAGCACCATCAGCGCAAAGCCAAGCCCCGATTGCAGGCCCAACACCTCCCCCAGGAAGGCCACCGCGATGACCCCGGAAAACACTGGCGTGAATGCCCCCAGCGCGGCGGTCAGCGCCGGCCCGACGCGCCTGACCCCGGCAATCTGCAACCCCTGTCCAGCGGCCGGAAAGAACAGCCCCGTCGCCGCGAAAATCGCTGCGCCGGCGGTGGCGAACCAGCGCCAGTCGATGACAAAGGGCGCCAGCAGCCAGAACAGTCCCGCCGTGGCTGCCACCGACAGGAACGCGCCGTGCAACCCCGTGGTCGCGGCCAGGCCCCGGCCCTGAATGTAGACGTTGATCCCGAACAGCATTGCCGCCATCAGCCCGAACAGCGGCGGCAACAACTCAGCCGTCATCGCGCCAGCGGTTCACGATGGGATAGCGGCGATCCAGCCAGAACGACCGTTTCGACAGTCGCGCGCCTGGGGCGGACTGGAACCGCTTGTATTCGCTGATGAACAGCAGGTGTTCCACCTTCTTGGCATCGGCGCGGTCAAAGCCCGCGGCAACGCAATCGGCGATCGATCCGTCCAGATCGACCAGGATGTTCAGGATGCCGTCCAGCACCGGGTAATCGGGCAGCGAGTCGCTGTCCTTCTGATCCTCGCGCAGTTCTGCGCTGGGCGGCTTGGTGATGATCCGGTCGGGGATCACTGCCCCCGGATTGCCCTTCATCCAGTCGCGATGGTTGGTGTTGCGCCAGCGGCAGATGTCGAAGACCCGCGTTTTGTACAGGTCCTTGATCGGGTTATAGCCGCCCGCCATGTCGCCATAGATCGTGGCATAGCCCACCGCGACCTCGGACTTGTTGCCGGTGGTCAGCAGCATTTCCCCGAACTTGTTCGACAGCGCCATCAGCAGCAGCCCGCGCAGGCGGGACTGGATGTTTTCCTCGGTCAGGTCGGGCGTGGTGCCGGCAAACAGCGGCGCCAGCGTGTTGGTGATCGCCTGCCGCCCTTCGGTGATCGGGACAAAGTCATAGCGGCACCCAAGGTTGGTCGCGCACGCCTTGGCATCTTCCAGCGACGCCTGAGAGGTATATTCCGACGGCAGCATCACGCAGCGCGCGTTCTCCGGCCCCAGCGCATCGGCGGCGATCGTGGCCACCAGCGCGGAATCGACGCCGCCCGACATGCCCAGCAAAACTTTCTTGAACCCCGACTTGCGCAGGTAGTCGCGCAGCGCCAGCACCATCACATGGTAATCCTGTTCGAACAGGTCGGGGTGATGGCTGACCTCGCCCGGCACGATGCGCCATCCGTCCGGCCCGCGCTCCAGGTCGATATGGCCGATGTGATCTTCGAAGACCGGGAACTGCACCGCCAGTTCGCCATGCGGGTTCAGCGCGAAAGACCCGCCGTCGAACACCTGGTCATCCTGCCCGCCGGTCATGTTCAGGTAGATCAGCGGCAGCCCGGTTTCCACGACCCGCGCGATCATCTTGTTCAGCCGGGTTTCGAACTTGTTGCGGTAATAGGGAGAGCCGTTGGGCACCAGCAGGAATTCCGCCCCGGTTTCGGCCAGTGTCTCGGCCACGTCTTCGTGCCATGCGTCTTCGCAGATCGGCGAGCCGATGCGGGTGTTGCCCACCGAATAGGGCCCGCCAATCGGGCCGCTGTCGAAGATCCGCACCTCGTCGAACACGGTTTCATTCGGCAGGTGATGTTTCAGCACGGTCGCGGTGATGCGCCCGCCGCGGCAGATGAAATAGGCGTTGAACAGCTGCGTGCCTTCGACCCAGGGCCCGCCAATGGCCAGCGCGGGCCCGTCGGCGCAGTCCTTGGCCAGCTGTTCCACCGCGCGGATCGCGTCGGTGTGAAACGCCGGTTTCATCACCAGGTCCTGCGCGTTGTAACCTGCGATGAACATCTCGGGCAGGGCGACCAGGTCGGCCCCTGCCTCTTTTCCGGTTTCCCATGCCATGCGGGCCTGGGCGGCGTTGCCATCCAGGTCGCCCACCGTGGGGTTCAGCTGCGCCAGTGTCACGCGGAAGCGGTCAGTCATCGGACCTGCCCTTTTGCTGCATCTTCTGCCCATGTATCAGATCGACGCGCGGTGAAAAGCCGTGAGCGGCAAAAGAGATTGTCAGCCCCGGTACGGTCGCATAGGTTTTGGCCGGGGTCAGACACAAGAATCCGACGGGGGAGCAGGCCGAATGACGATGCATCCGAACAGGGTATTGGCAGCAACTCTGCTGGCCGGGCTGGTACTGGCAACCGCCGCCAGCGCGCAGGATGGCGACGTTGTCACCAAGCAATATGACGACGGCGGCATCTACGAAGGCACGTTCCAGAACGGGCTGCAGCACGGCACCGGCACCTACCGGCTGCCGAACGGGTATGAATACACCGGCGAATGGGTCGATGGCGAAATTCGCGGCAAGGGCGTCGCGCGCTTCCCCAACGGGTCGGTCTACGAAGGCACCTTTGCCAAGGGCAAGCCCGACGGCGTCGGCAAGATCGTCTTTGCCGATGGCGGCACCTACGAAGGCACATGGCTTGACGGCAAGATCACCGGGCAGGGCGTGATGACCTACGCCAACGGCACCCGCTACGAAGGCAGCTTCCGTAACGCCATGCACCATGGCAAGGGCGTGATGACCGCGCCCGGCGGCTATGTCTATGACGGCGACTGGGTCAACGGTGTGAAGGAAGGCAACGCGACGATCACCTATCCCGATGGCTCGGTCTACCAAGGCCGGGTGTCCAAGGGGCTGCGGTCCGGGCAGGGCAAGTTGTCGATGGCCGATGGCCTGGTCTACGAAGGCATGTGGCGCGACGGCCAGATCGACGGCACCGGCAAGCTGACACAGCCCAACGGCGACGTCTACGAAGGCGAACTTGTCGCCGGGCGCCGCGCCGGCAAGGGCAAGGTCACCTATGCCAACGGCGATGTCTACGAAGGCGATTTCGAAGACGACCAGCGTCAGGGCCAGGGCACGTTCCGCGGCACCGATGGCTATGTCTATTCCGGCATGTGGGTCGCGGGCCAGATCGAAGGGCAGGGGCAGGTCACCTATCCCGATGGCTCGGTCTATGTCGGCCAGTTCCGGGGCGATCTGGCGAATGGCGTGGGCAAGATCACCTATCCCGACGGCGCCACTTATGACGGCGAATGGGTCGAGGGCGTGATCGAGGGCAAGGGCAAGGCCACCTATCCCAACGGTCTGGTCTACGAAGGCCAGTTCAAGAACGCCCGCAACGACGGATATGGCGTTATGACCCATTCCGACGGATACCGCTACGAAGGCGAATGGGTCGACGGCCAGCGCCAGGGGCAGGGCAAGGTCACCTATCCCGATGGCACCGTCTACGAAGGCCAGTTCGCCAATGGCGAACGCGACGGGCAGGGCGAATTGCGCATGCCCGACGGGTTCAAATACACCGGCGAATGGCGGCGCGGAGAAATCAACGGCAAGGGTGTTGCGACCTATGCCAACGGCGATATCTACGAAGGCACCTTCAAGGATGGCAAGCGCCAGGGCCCCGGCACAATGCGTTACGCCACCGGGGAAGAGGCGACCGGCGACTGGATCAACGGCGCCCTGACCGATGATGCGCCGGCGGCCCCCGTCGCCCCCGAAGGTGGTGCCGAAGGCGCCGCGACCGACGGCAACTAGGTCTCAGCGCAGCGGGTCCAGCAGCGCGTTCTTCAGCGTGCAGTCGCGCACCACGTCGCGCCCACAGGGCACAGGGGACAGTTCGCGCGACAGGCAGACCCGCGCCTCCTGGATGCGGCCAGCCTTGCAGGTGATCGTGATCATGTCGGGTTCCAGCCCCGGGTTGGCCTTCAGGAACGCCTCTTCCACCAATTTCGCGGGCAGGGTCACCGGGTCCTTCAGCTTGCGAAACACCGGCGGCCGCTGGACCCTGCCATACGCCTCGCGCGCCAGCGCGTAATAGGCGCTGGGCGACAGCCCGGAACAGACCCCGTGTTTCTTCCACTGGTACCACGCCAGCCCCGATGTCCCCATGATATCGGCCATCGCCTCGGTTTCCCTGCGTGACGGGTTGCGTTCCACCGTGGGGCAATAGGACGGCCAGCCGCGATGGTACTGCGGCCACAGCCCGTGCAGCACCCAGCCGAAATCCTCGGCCGGGTCGCATTGCGGCGAATTCCGTGCATCACCTTCCAGCGCGCACCAGTTGGGCGACCAGCTCAGGCTCAGGACGTAATAGTCAAACACCCCCGTGCGCTCGCCCTCGGCACGGGCCAGCGTGGCAGTCAACAGCAGAACAAGCAGCAGGCGCATTTTCTCTTCCCCTTTTCGACCCGCGCGACTATATACGCCCCAAGTTCCCCGACAACGGTAACCTGTCCCGGATAAAACCGGGACCTCTGGGCCAAAAGCCCGGGGCCGGGGAAGACTTGCACGAAGGAGATGCAACATGATGGGCAAACCGCTGATGGCCAAGGCCACCGCCGTCTGGCTGGTGGACAACACGACCCTGACGTTCAAGCAGATTGCTGACTTTACCGGCATGCACGAACTGGAAATCCAGGGCATCGCCGATGGCGACGTGGCGGTTGGGGTCAAGGGTTTCGACCCGATTGCCAACAATCAGCTGACGCAAGACGAAATCGACAAGGCCGAGAACGACCCGCTGCACATGCTGAAGCTGAAGTTCAACCCGGCCGCCGCCGGCGAAGAAAAGCGTCGCGGTCCGCGGTATACCCCGCTGTCCAAGCGTCAGGACCGCCCGAACGCGATCCTGTGGCTGGTCAAGTTCCACCCGGAACTGTCCGATGGCCAGATTGCCAAGCTGGTCGGCACCACCAAGCCGACGATCCAGTCGATCCGCGAGCGCACCCACTGGAATATCCAGAGCATGCAGCCGATCGACCCGGTCGCGCTGGGCCTGTGCCGTCAGACCGAACTGGACGCCGCCGTCGCCAAGGCCGCGAAGAAGACCGACTCGGTCATGAACGACGACGAGCGCCGCAAGCTGGTGTCGACCGAACAAAGCCTCGACATGCCGTCCGAACCCAAGATCCCGACCGCGATCGAAGGGCTGGAAACCTTCAGCCTGTCCGATCCGCGCGGCGACGATGACGACGAAGAAGACAAGCGCGGCGATGGCGAATTCCTCGACGCCGACAGCTTCTTCAACCTGCCCGACGACGACGACAGCGACGACGATTGATCGCATTGCCTCAGACAGCAGAACGCCCGGTGGTCAGGACCCGCCGGGCGTTTTTCTTTGGTCGTCGCGGCTGGCTCAGAATCGCCAGCCCAGCGACAGCGACATCCGGTCGTTGCCATCGGTGTCCCCGGCGATTTCCGCCCGTCCCTGCATTCGGCCCCGACCAAAACCGACGCCAATCGCGGCCTGCGTGCCCGACAGCACATCCGCGGCGCCGAAACGGGTTGATGCACCCGACGCGGCAAAGGTGATCGCGTCCTGATCGCCGCCAAGCGTGGTCAACGCCAGGTAAGGGCGCAGGCTGGCAGCGCCCGACTGCATCGGCATCCCGAGTTCGATCCGCAGCGCGTGCGACAGCATGCTGCGCCGGTCCACCGTGCCGCCCAAGCCCGACAGCGGGTAATCCTCGGTCTCGTGGGTCACGACATTGGCCTGTACCGCATAGTCAAGCGCCGGCAGCCCGGCACCGCCCTGCGTCAGCATCCCGGTGCCGCGCAGCGCCACACCATATAGCCGCCCGTCGAAATCGCCACTGCCCGACGCCGCCGGGCCGCTCATGACCTTGTTGTGGCTATTGCCCATGTAAACCGCCACGTCATAGTGCAAGCCCCCGGTTTCCCGTGCCAGCGACAGGCCATAGAAATAGGATCGGAACCGGGTTTCATGCAGCCCGTCATCGAATTTCGCCTCGCCCTGGCCAAAGCCCACGAAGGCCGAAACCCCGCTTCGGCCAAATCCAAAGCCCGCGACCAACCCCTTGTCGGTATGATCCGCGCCCTGCGCGCCGCCCGGGTCGCTGCGCCCGGTGTCGCGGAACATTCCGACCCACGGACCACGCTCGGCCCGATGAGCGCGCAACGCCGTGGTGCCGATGCCGAACCCCAGTTCGCGCGACAGCGTGTCGGCGCTGGACAGCGGCGCGTTGTCGATCACATAGGTGCTGCCGCCCAGTGTCGTCGTGATCGTGCCCGCGCTCCCGGCCGGGGCCAACCCGCACGCCAGTAACAGCGCCGCGGCGAAAAATGCATGTGCCCTGGTCAAAACAAGCCCCTCAAAGTGGTTCCGAACGGGCGCCCCGTGCGCCCTGAAAAGCCATGCCGGCTACATCGGCTTGCGCGCTGTCAGCGCGGCGGAAATGGTGCCGTCGTCAAGATAGTCCAGTTCGCCGCCCACCGGCACCCCCTGCGCCAGCGACGTGACCGTGACCCGGCCGTCCAGTTGGTCGGCGATATAATGGGCGGTGGTCATGCCGTCGACCGTGGCGTTCAGCGCAAGGATCACTTCGCTGATCGCCTCGTTGTCGATCCGCGCCAGCAGCTTGGGAATCCGCAACTCGTCCGGCCCGACCGACTCCAACGCCGACAAGGTGCCGCCCAGAACGTGATACCGGCCCTTGAAGATGCCCGACCGCTCCAGCGCCCACAGGTCTGCCACGTCCTCGACCACGCACAACTGGCCATTCGCGCGGGTTTCGCTTTCGCAGATGTCGCAGATGTCCGACGTGCCGACATTGCCGCAGTTCAGGCATTCCCGCGCGGTGGCGGCAACCGTCGCCATCACCTCGGACAGCGGCGCCAGCAACAGCGCCCGCTTGCGGATCATGTGCAACACCGCGCGCCGCGCCGACCGGGGCCCAAGCCCCGGCAGCTTCGCCATCATCTCGATCAGCGCATCGATATCGTTGTTGCTGCTCACGGCCTGCCCCGGCGCAAGGATCAGAACGGCAGCTTCATGTCTGCCGGCAGGCCCAGTTCCTCGGTGATCTTGCCCATCTCTTCGGCCGATCTGGCCTCGGCCTTGGCCTGCGCGTCCTTGATCGCGGCAAGGATCAGGTCCTCGGCCACTTCCTTTTCCGACGGCACGAAGATCGACGGGTCGATGTCCAGCCCCTTCAACTCGCCCTTGGCGGTGCAGGTCGCCTTGACCAGCCCGGCGCCGGATTCACCGGTCACCATCAGGGTTTTCAGGTCCTCCTGAAGCTGCATGACCTTGGCCTGCATCTCTTGCGCCTGTTTCATCATCTTGGCCATGTCGCCCAACTGGCCCAATCCCTTCAGCATATCGTTTCCTCCGAATGCGGGGGCCGCGCACGGCCCAGATCACGTTAAGCAGCGTTATCGCAGCCGCCACGGCAATGGACAAGTAGGGTGGGCCAAGACAGCCCTCGGCGCGGGCGAAACCGGCCATCCCGGTCGGATCGGGCAAGGCGCTGGCCACGGCGACAAAGGTCAGAAAGGCGGCCGCCAATGCCGCCAGCGCAAACAGCCAGCGCCGGTAGAACGTAAACGCCGCCACGGTCAGCAGGATCGCCGCCAGCCCGGGGCCGGTGCCGAACAGGTACAGCGCTTCGGTCACTGCGGTGACCGGGCCGTTCACGGCCGACCAATCTGGCCGCAACTTGTCACATACTTCTGCCACGGCAGCGCCGGGCAGAACCATAAGGATCACTCCTCCTCGAACGGGTCCCATTCGTCCTCGACCTCTGGCAGGGCATCGGCCATTGCCTCTGCCGCGACCTCTTCGGCGCTGCGCACATCGGTGATTTCGGCGTCGGGAAAGGCACTCAGCGCCGCCACCACCAGTGGATGCGCCAGCGCCTGTTCCTTCAGCGCGCGTTTCGCGGCCTCTTGCTGTTCGACAATGGTCGCGGCCTCGCAGCCGTTCACGACGGTCACGGCCCAGCGGTTGCCGGTCCAGCGTTGCAACGCCGCGCCCAGCCGTTGCGACAGGTCCGGCGCGGCATTGGCGGCGGGGGTGAACTCGATCCGGCCGGGCTGATAGGCGGCCAGCCGGACACCGCTTTCGACCTCGACCAGCAGCTTCACATCGCGGTTTGCGCGGATCAGATCCAGCACATGCGCAAATGTCGGAAACCGTGCCAGCGACGGATCCTGCGCAACCGCCAGAACCTGCCCCCCGGCACGCGCCATCGGGCCGGACGGGCCACGATGGGTCGGCGCGGGCAGGGCCTGTGCGTGCACCCCGCCGCCCTGCGGCGCGCCGGCGTATCCGTCGCCGCCGCCCGGTGGGGGTGGGGGCGCGTCCTGCAGACGCCGCACAAGGTCCTCTGGCGTCGGCAGATCGGCAACATGGGTCATGCGGATCACCGCCATTTCGGCGGCCATCATCGCGTTGGGCGCGCCGGCAACCTCGTCCAGCGCCTTCAGCAGCATTTGCCACATCCGCGTCAGCACCCGCATCGGCAGGGTTTCGGCCATCGCCAGTCCGCGCGTCCGTTCATCGGGGCTGATCGTCGGGTCGTCGGCGGCCTCGGGTGTGATCTTCACCACGCTGACCCAATGGGTGATCTCTGCCAGGTCGCGCAGCACCGCCATCGGGTCGACCCCGTCGGCATATTGCGCCCCCAGTTCCGACAGCGCCCCGGCGGCGTCGCCCTTCATCACCAGGTCGAACAGGTCCAGCACCCGTGACCGGTCCGCCAGCCCCAACATCGCCCGCACCTGGTCGGCAGTGGTTTCCCCGGCGCCGTGCGAAATCGCCTGATCCAGCAGACTGGTTGCATCCCGGGCCGAGCCTTCGGCGGCGCGGGTGATCAGTGCCAGCGCGTCATCGGTGATCTCTGCGCCTTCGCCGCTGGCAATCTTGCGCAGCAGGTCGATCATCACCTCGGGTTCGATCCGGCGCAGGTCGAAGCGCTGGCACCGCGACAGCACCGTGACCGGAACCTTGCGGATCTCGGTCGTGGCGAAAATGAACTTCACATGCGCGGGCGGCTCTTCCAGCGTCTTCAGCAGCGCGTTGAACGCGCTGGTCGACAGCATGTGAACTTCGTCGATGATGTAGATCTTGTAGCGCGCCGAAGCGGCGCGATAGTGCACCGAGTCGATGATCTCGCGAATGTCGTTGACCGATGTGTTGGACGCCGCGTCCATCTCCATCACGTCGACATGGCGGCCTTCCATGATCGCCACGCAATGTTCGCACTGCCCGCAGGGGTCGGTTGTCGGTCCCCCGGTGCCATCCGCGCCGATGCAGTTCATCCCCTTGGCGATGATCCGTGCGGTGGTGGTTTTACCGGTTCCCCGAATGCCCGTCATGATAAAGGCCTGCGCGATCCGGTCGGCCTTGAACGCATTGCGCAAGGTGCGCACCATCGCGTCCTGCCCGACAAGATCGGCAAAGGTCTCGGGGCGGTACTTGCGGGCCAGAACCTGGTATTTGGGGGCGTCGGTCATCAATCCTCGGGGGTCGGTGTCACCCCATAGGGTAGGCTTTGGCGCGACCGGCGTCCACAGCCGAAACCGCATCGCGTATGCATGGACTGTGCATTGGATGTGCATGACTTGTGCATCGCCATTTTGCCCGGATCCGGCCCGTTGCAAAACCGTGACAAAGGTCCTAAATAGCGACTCGAGAGGTTGGCGCGGGCAGGCGCCTCGCCAACCCGGTCAGGTCCGGAAGGAAGCAGCCGTAACGAGCCCCGCTTGGGTCGTTGTCCAGCCTCTCACCTGGCTAAAACGCAAACCGGAGATGTTGATGACTGTTGTCTTCCCCCTCCGGGATGTTCAGGGCTAAGGCCCGTCGTCCCGGTCCGCCAAATCGCCAACCCTTTGACGGGATTGGCTGAATTGCTTTTTTCGGGACACGTCCAATGACATCTTTCGACCTTTCCGGCCTTGGCTGGTCGGACCATTTCGCGCGCCAGTTGAATGGCGCATCGCCTGACACGGCCGCCCGCGTTACCACCGTTCACCGCGACCGCCTGTCGGTCCTGTCACCTGCGGGTGCCCTGACGATTCTGCCCGATGGCCCGACCTCCGACTATGCGGTCGGCGACTGGGTTCTGCACGATGGCACGCAGGTGGTCAAACTGCTCGACCGGAAAAGCCTGATCCAACGCCGCGCCGCCGGCGAGGTCGCCCGCAGCCAGCTGGTTGCGGCCAATGTCGACACGCTGGGAATCGTCACCAGTTGTAACGCCGATTTCAACCCGTCGCGGTTGATGCGCTATCTGATCCTGGCCGCGAATGCCGATGCTATCCCTTTGGTTATCCTGACAAAAGCAGACCTTGTGGACGATGATCGCCGCTATCGCCGCGAGGCGGAATCGCTGTCGCCTCTGGTCACCGCGCTGACCCTGAATGCCAAGGATCCGCAGGATGTAGAGCGCCTGACGCCGTGGTGCCGTGGCGGTCAGACGCTGGTTCTGGTGGGGTCGTCCGGGGTGGGAAAAACCACGTTGCAAAACGTCCTGACGGGCCAGATCGAAGCAACTCAGGGCATCCGTGAAGACGATGCCAAGGGCCGCCATACCACCACCGCCCGCCACCTGCGCCCGACGTTGCACGGTGGCTGGCTGATCGACACGCCGGGGATGCGCGAACTGGGGCTGACCGACGTGGCCGATGGCATCGCCGAGGTCTTTGCCGATGTCGAAGCGTTGGCGACCGAATGCAAGTTCCGCGATTGCGCACACGAGGGTGAACCGGGCTGCGCCGTGCAGGCGGCGATTGACCGTGGCGATCTGGACGCAAGCCGCCTTGCGGAGTGGCGCAAGCTGAAACGCGAGGACGAGATCAGCACCCAAAGCGTGGCCGATGCCCGCGCCCGCGACAGGACGCGCCAGAAGATGTACAACGAAGGCAAGAAGCGATCGCGCAACAAGCGCGGAGATTAGACGGGTTTCAGGGGCTTGTCGCGCTTCGGGGCTAGTCGGCGTGGCGCAGGAACACAGCTGCGCCGCGTTCTCCCGACATCGCCCAGGCCATCTGCGCATCGGTTTCCACGGCGCAAGCGCGCACCGACCGCAGCCGGGCCAGGGCGTCGTCCGGGGCCTCTCCGGCTTCGATCATCAGACGCAGGGCGATCATACCCGACCGGCCGCAGCCCCCGCGGCAATGCACCAGAACCCGGCCCCCGCCGAACAGCGCCTTGCGGATGTCGCGGCTGAGGTCGGGCCATTTTTCCTCGAACGCCTGATCCGGTGTGCCGAAATCCTCGATCGGCATATGGCACCAGCGGGTGCCGCGTTCCTGCAGGTCGTTGCCCATCTGGTGGGCTTTGGCCACGAACATTTCCAGGCTGGTGGTCAGCGACACAACCATCGCCGGGGTCCAACTGCGAATGTGTTCCAGATCGCCGGCATAGTCGCCCTCTGCCCCTGGAATCTGCGACAGGGCCAGGATGCCATCCCCAACTGAAAGCGCGTGAATCGTCATCTTCTACAACCTGTCCGTGGAAAACGTGTCGCAGGATGCGAGCTTGCCGGTCTTGTACCCGGTGGCGAACCAGCGTGACCGCTGTTCGCTGGTCCCGTGGGTGAAGGTGTGCGGCTGCGGAACGCGGCCCGCGCGGGCCTGCAAATGATCGTCGCCGATCTTGCGGGCGGCGTTCAGCGCTTCTTCGATATCGCCGGGCTCCAGCAGACCGTCCACCGCGCGGGCCCAGACACCCGAAAGGCAATCCGCCTGCAATTCCAGCCGCACGGTCAAGGCGTTGGCCTGGGTCTGTCCCGCCGCCTGCCGGGCCTGATTGACTTGCCCGAGAATGCCCAGTTCGTTCTGGACGTGATGCGCGACCTCGTGCGCGATGACATAGGCGGCGGCAAAATCGCCCCCGGCCCCCAGTTGGCGCGACAGGGTGGCGAAGAATTCGGTGTCCAGATACGCCTTTTCATCTGCCGGGCAATAGAACGGCCCGGTCGCCCCGCTGGCCCCGCCGCACGGCGATTGTGTGACGCCGGAATACAGCACCAGAACCGGCGGAGTATAGCTGCGGCCCAACTGCTGGTCGAACACCTGCGTCCAGACGGCCTCGGTCGTGACAAGCACGCGGGACGAAAATTCTGCCGCGCGCTCTTCTTCGGGTGACAGGTCGCGCGGGGCAGTCTGTTGCTGTGGCACGTCTTCCAGCAGCGGAGTCACGTCGATGCCCGCGAAATAGCCGATCGCCAACACGATCAGCAGGCCAACGCCGCCGATGCTGGCCTTGCCGCCGCCACCGGTCCGGCGTCGGTCTTCGATATTCCGGCTGCCGCGGACATTGCGCAGGCGCATCAGGCGACCTCCCCCCAGAGAATCGGGTCAAGGATAGCCCGGCGACCGCCGCAATTAAGCGGATTCTGCATGGTCATATGCAGAACCCGCAGGATGTGTGGTTTTCAGACGACCTGCCCGGGGTATGCGCGCGCCCAATCGGTCAGGAATTCGGCAACATCGGCCCGTCCGGCGCATTCGGCGGCGCGGCGGGGCATGGCCGCGCCGTTTTCCAATGCCATGCGCAAACAGGCGATATGGTCGCGCGCGTCGCGATCGGGGCAGTTTTCCGACCCGTGCATGATCGTGCTGAGCAAAGTTCCGCCATAGCCGTTCACATGGCCGAGGTCCGGGCGCAAAGACAGGAAATAACCCATCACCTCCGGCGGCCCTTCCCAGCCCGCCATCTGAACCGGGGTCAGCCCCTGCGCATCGGGGCGGTCGCATTCCAGCCCCAGCGCCACCAGCCGTTTGACCTGTTCGAGCCGTCCGGGCAGGTGCAGGATTTCGTGGATGATGTTGCGATAGGCGTCGGGCAGCCTGTGGGGGTCGATGAATTCACCCGGGCTGTCCTGCCCGTCGGCGGCGCGGGCCATCAGGGTTTCTTCCCGACTTAGCGGTGGTGTCTGGCCGCGGTCCTCCAGCGCCTGCGCAAGGGCGCGGTTGCCAAAGACACGGGCATAGCCATAGACCCCCGCCCCCTGGTAGACCCGCGCCGGATCGGCGCCCGCGTCCAGCAGCATGTCGACCATACGCCGGTCGCTGCCGCGCCGCGCGGCCTGATGCAGGGCGGGCACGACCCACGGCGCTTCGCCGCCGACCGGGCTGCCATCGAATTCGTCGGCCTGTGCCCCGTGATCCAGCAGCATCCGCACCGCTGCGTGATCGTGGAAATCCATCGCCCGAAGCAGCGCGTTGGTGCCCGTCGGGTCCGCGCCGAAATCCAGCAGCATTTTCAGACCTTCGTGATGACCCAGTTCGGTCGCGTGATAGAGCGACTCTCCATCGTTGGGGTTGGCGCCGTGTTCCAGCAGCCAGCGGCCCAGAACCATGTTGTCGGCATGGCCGATGGCGCCGTAAAGCGCGGACAGCGGGTGGTCGTTGTCGGGCGCCGTGGGCATCGTGTCGTTCACGTTGGCACCGTTGGCGACCAGCGCCTCGGCAATGACGATCATGCTGGCGGTCAGGTCGGGGCGGACCTTGTGATAGCGCGAGAACGCCAGGTGCAGCATAGGGCGGCGCGGGCTGAAGTCGCGGGTGGCGCAGGCGGGGTCGTCCGCCAGCCAGCGCAGGACCGTGTCACTGTCATAAAGCGCGCAGGCCAGGCCGAACTGGTCGCTGGCCAGATCGGGCGTTTCGGACAACAGCTGTTCCACCTGCCACATCTGGCCGTGAAACAGCGCAACCTTCAGCCGTTGCTGGCGCGCGGCACGGTCAAGCCCGATGGTTTCCGCCGCCCAGGACAGCTTGGGCCAGCTTTCAAAACCGTTTTCGCGGGCGATGACATGCAGGAAATCGGCGTGTTTCAGGTCGGCCGTTCCGGGGCGCGCAGCATAGCTGGCGACACGCGCGCGGGCATGTGCGTCGCCGGTCTCGAATGCTTTTTTCAGGGACTTGGCGTCGCGACGCAACTGGTCGAGCGACGGCATACGGGGATAGGGCATCGGGTTCCTCCACACTGCGCCCACGGGTCCGCTGTCCGGGCAAAGAGAAAACCGAGAAGGTCTGGTCGGTCTTGTAAGGCAGGTGCGTCACCACGCTTTCCGCGGACCGGGGTGCCCGCTGCGATAGGCAAGGGGACCATAGGCCGGGAGCTGTTGCGCGGCAAGGGGATTAGCCCGCCGGGCGTTCCGCCCAACCGGCGAAGACCTTTTCCAGCGCGACGACGACGTAGTAGAGCACGATCCCCAGGAAGGCCAAGGCGATCAGAACGGCAAACATCAGCGGGTAGTCCGAATTGGTCTTGCCGCTGTCGAACAGCGCCCCAAGACCGCGGCCATGCGGGCTGACGATCTCCATCAGGTTGGTGCCGATGAAGGCCAGTGTCACGGCAACCTTCAGAGCGCCGAAGAATTCCGGCAGGGTCTTGGGCAGCGCGATTTTCCAGAAGATGGTGGATTGCGATGCGCCAAGGCTGCGCAGGATGTCGCGATATTCGGGTTCCAGCGTCGACAGGCCGATGCTGACCGACACGGCGATCGGGAAGAACGAGATCATGAAGGCGATCAGCACGGTGTTGAAATCGTGCCAGCCCACGAACATCAGCGCCACGATGGGCACCACCGTGGCCTTGGGGATGGCGTTGAACCCCACCAGCAGCGGGTAGAGCGCGTCGCGCATGGTGCGCGAAAAGCCCATGATCATGCCGATGGCCGTACCGACGACGATGGCGATCAGCAGCCCGACCACGGTGCGCCACAGCGTCTGCCAGCCCATCACCAGAAACAGGTTCCAGTAGCGGCTGTAGGCCGGGACCAGGTCCGAGGGCGAGGCCATCTTGTAGTTCGGCCAGCCCATCACCCAGACCAGCGCCTCCCACAGGATCAGGAAGATGACGATGGCAAGGGTGGGCACAGCGATCTGACGCAGAGACATGGGGCGACGTCCTGATTTGAGTATTTCTGGAAAGATGAAAGCGGGGTCAGGCGGCGTCTTCGGCGGGGGCGCGGCCCTGGGCGATCTCGATCTGGTGGCGCAGGATGTGCAGCATCTCGGCCGCCTCGGGGGTGTAGAGGTGTTCGATGTCGCGCGGGCCGTCGAACTGCACATCGAGCGTGTATTGCGTTCTGGCCGGGCGGCCCGACAGCACGACCACCTGGTCGGCCAGGAAGATGGATTCGCGCAGGTCGTGGGTGATCAGCACGCCGGTGAAGGGTTCCTTGGCTTTCACCTGGTGCATGATCTGCCACAGATCTTCGCGGGTGAAGGCATCGAGCGCGCCGAAGGGTTCGTCGAGGATCAGCACCTCGGGCTTGTGGACAAGCGCGCGGCAGAGCGAGGCGCGCTGGCGCATCCCGCCCGAAAGTTCGGAGGGGCGTTTGTCTTCGAAGCCCTTGAGGCCGACGAGTTCGAGCAGGTAGCGCGCGCGGTCTTCCTTTTCGGTTCTGGACAGCTTGTTGGGCACGATTTCCAGCGGCAGCATCACGTTCTTCAGGATCGTGCGCCATTCCAGCATGACCGGGTTCTGGAACGCCATGCCGACGGTGGAGCGCGGCGATTTCACCAGTTCGCCGTGCAGCCAGACTTCGCCCTGGTCGGGTTTCAGCAGGCCCGCGACCAGTTTTGTCAGGGTGGACTTGCCGCAGCCCGAGGGGCCGACGACGGCGACGAAGCCACCTTCGGGTACAGAGAGTTCCAGCCCGTCCAGCACCGGCAGCGGGCCGGCCTTGGTCTTGTAGGCGTGGCGCACGCCCTTGATGTCTATGAGATTGGTCATGGCCACTCCGGAAAGGAAACGGGGTGGGCCGCGTGGCCCACCCCTTCTGGCTTATTTCAGCGCGAACCCTTCTTCGGGCAGGTAGGCATCGGTGAAGTAAAGCGATGCGTCGGGCGCGGTCTTGAACTCGTAGGTCATCTTGATCTGTTCGAGCGCATTGGCGAAGCGCGCGTCGTCGATGTCGCCCATGCCGTTGGCCTTGGTCCAGTCGGTCACCACGTTGGCGTCGATGGCCAGCTGCAGGCGGCGTTGTTCCAGCGCGGCGTCGGCGGCGGGGTTGCGTCCGACCATGCTGGCGGTGGCGCCTGCCGGATCGGCAATCGCGTCGGTCCAGCCCTTGGCGACGGCGCCGAGGAAGCCCTTGATGATCTCGGGGTTGGCGGCGGCATAGTCGGTGTTGACGATGATCGCGTTGCCGTAGAGGTCGACCCCGTAATCGGCCATCAGGATGGTCGAGATGTCATCCTCGGGCACGCCGAGGCGCACGAGGTTCAGGTAGGACGAGAACGAGAAGCCGGTGATCGCGGCGACCTTGCCTTCGGCCAGCATCGGTTCGCGGGTCGGGAAACCCACGGGTTCAACGGTGATCGCGGCCATGTCGAGGCTGTTGGTGGCAGCGAAGATCGGGAACTGGGCCCAGGCGCCATCCGGGGGCGGGGCGCCCAGCACCTTGCCTTCCAGGTCTTTCGGTGCCTCGACGCCGAGCGACTTGCGGCCGACGACGGCGAAGGGCGGCTTGTCGTAAATCATCATCACGGCGGTGACGGGCGCGCCGGGGTTCTGGTCAAGGAACTTGATCAGCGAGTTGATGTCGGCAAAGCCCACCGGGAAGGCACCGGTGGCCACCTTCGGAATCGCGTCGAGCGAGCCCTGGCCGGCGGAGATTTCCACCGACAGGCCAGCTTCGGCGAAGTGGCCGTTGTCGATGGCGGCGAAATAGGGGGCCGAGGGACCTTCGAATTTCCAATCGAGGGCGAAGGGTACGGCGGTTTCGGCATGGGCCGCGCCGCACAGGATGACACCTGCGGCAGCGGCGAGAGCGCGGTAATACACTGGAAACTCCTCTGTTGGCAGCAACACGACTGCGGCAGAGTCATCGCTGTTCCGACGACGGTAAGGCCAGCGATATGCCTGAACATTACGCACACGGAAGTTCTCTGCCGCATATTGTGACGCGAATGAATTGATGCGCCTAAGAAATGGGCAATGTGCGATTTGCAGTTGGATCCGAATCGAACCCATCACCGGCGCGCTGGCATGAAAAAACGGGCGGCACAGGGGGCCGCCCGTCGTGATTTTTCAGGTAGTTTGCGGTGTCACAGCTTGATGCGGAACTGGGCAAAGCCTGCGTCGGTGTTACCGGCGTCTTCGATGTCGAGCCCTTTCAGGTCGCTGACGTAATCGCGCGCCTTCGGCCCGGTTTCGAACAGAACGGAGGTGCCGCCCAGCGGGGCAAAGGACCAGTTTTCATCGGCGGACGGGTTGATCGTGCCCTGTTCGACGATGTAGCGGACGATCACGTCGCGGTTGGTGTCGGGCCCTTCAAAGATGATCGTGTCGCCGGTGCCGGGGAAGCTGCCACCACCCGACGCGCGGTAGTTGTTGGTGGCAATGATGAACTCTGCTGCAGGATCAACCGGGGCGCCGTTGAACATCAGGTTCACGATGCGGTTGGCGTCGGGGGCCTCCAGCTCTCCCTTGGGGCCGAATTTCGACGGTTGCGACAGGTCGATCTGATAGGTCACGCCGTCGATCACATCGAAGTTGTAGCTTGGGAAGCTGGGGTTCAGCAGCGGCGCGTCGGTGCTGCCCGGGGCGACCTGGTTGAACATGCCCGCGCTGCGTTCCAGCCAGTCCTTGACCTGCGCGCCGGTGACTTTCACCGCGCGCACGGTGTTGGGATAAAGATACAGGTCAGCCACGTTCTTGATGGCCACATCGCCTGCGGGCACATCGGTGTAATATTCCGGGCCGCCACGGCCACCGGCTTTGAACGGGGCCGCCGCCGACAGGATCGGTAGACCTTCGTATTGGGTGCCCTGCATCATCTGTGCGATGTACCAGGTCTGCGCCTGGCTTACGATCTGGACCGATGGGTCATCCGCCACCAGCGCGAAATAGCTGTAAAGCGGGGCAGAGGTCTTTCCCACTGCGCGGCGGACATAGGCCAATGTCGCGTCGTGGTCGGCGCGGGCGGCGGCAAGAACGGTTTCGTTGTCGCCCACCAGCGCGGTGATCGAACGGTCCTCGTTCCGCTTGGAAATCGGGCGCGACTCGGAGCTGGCGGTGACGACGCGCCAATCGCCGCCATCCTTTTCCAGCATCAGGTCGATGATGCCCAGATGGCTGCCCCAGAAGCCGCCCATTGCGGCGGGCTTGCCGTGGATCAGGCCCTTTTCAGCATCGACGGCGGCATAGTCCTTGTAGGTTGGCGAGGGGAAGACAAGGTGGCTGTGCCCGGTCATGATCGCATCGACGCCGTCAACTGCGGCCAGCGGCACGCTGGCGTTTTCCATCCCGTCCTCGGGGTTGGCGGACCCAATGCCGGAATGCGACAGCGCGATGATGATGTCGGCACCGGCCTCTTTCATCTCTGGGACAAAGGCTTTGGCCGTGGCGACGATGTCGCGCGCCATGACATTGCCTTCAAGGTGCTTGCGGTCCCAGTTCATGACTTGCGGCGGGGTGAAGCCGATGATGCCGACCTTGATCGCGTGTTCGGTCCCCGACCCGTCTTTCACCATCCGGTCCAGGATCACGTAGGGTTTGTAAAGGGTGTCATCCTCGCGGGCAGTGGCGCCCTGCGACTTGGCGATATTGGCCAGTACGATGGGGAAATTCGCCATATCGGTCGATTTTTTCAGGAAATCCAGACCGTAGTTGAATTCATGGTTGCCGATGGTCCCGGCGTCGAAGTTCAGCGTATTCATCGCCGCGATGACCGGGTGCAAGTCGCCTTCCTTCATACCCTTTTCATACGCGATGTAATCGCCCATCGGGTTGCCTTGCAAGAAGTCGCCGTTGTCCACCAGCATGGAGTTGGTGGCCTCTGCCCGGATCTCTTCGATGATCGACGCGGTGCGCGACAGACCCAGCGTATCCACGGGTTTGTCGGCATAGTAATCATACGGGAAGACATGCACATGCAGGTCAGTGGTTTCCATGATCCGCAGGTGCGCCTGGTTGGTGGCTGCGTTGGCCGAATAGGGGTGCAGCGCGATCAGTGCGCTGCCTGCCGCGGCGCCGGCCATGAAGCCGCGCCGGGTGAAACTTGACTTGGTCGACATGCGACTCTCCCTGAGTGTTTTGTTATTTCCTGATGCTGCCACAACATGACGCGGCAATGAAATTTTTTATCTTCTGGTCGAAAATTTGATTGCCATCCCGCCGATGCGGTGGTCGGGACACTGGCCATTGTGCAATGAACATGTAATTCAACACTGCAATCGGGCGGAGGGAGAGCGATGCGGCACGCGGAACAAGTGACTTTCGGCGGCTCAGGCCTTGATCGGGCTGCCGCGCTGCGCGACGACTTGCCGGCGTTGGCTGCGGCGATGCAGGACCCGGACAGCCGGGCGGTGCTGTTCTGGCGTGGCAAATGCCTTGTCTCGAATGGTGAACACGAAGGGCTGACCCGCCTGCCGCTGACCCACCCCGTCTTGGGCGAAGCGGTCTCGGCCCCAATCCTGCTGGGGCGCGACGACGGCACTGCGGTTTTTGCCTATGACATCTCGGGTTGGCAGCCCGAAACCCTGGACGCCGCTGCGCTGGGCCAGTTTATCGACCGTAGCGAACAGGTACATCCCAGCGTGGCCAACGCCCGGTTTGTCGAACTGCGCGGCCACATGACCCGTCTGTCGGCGCACGATGCAGAGCTTGCGGCGACCGGAAAGGGTATCCTTGGCTGGCACGCCAGCCATGGCTTCTGCGCCAAATGCGGCCAGGCGTCGACCATTCACAAGGCAGGGTGGGAACGTATCTGCCCGGCCTGTGGCGCGCATCATTTCCCGCGCACAGACCCGGTGGTCATCATGCTGATCACGCGGGGCAACAAGGTGTTGCTGGGCCGGTCGCACGGCTGGCCCGAAGGGATGTATTCCTGTCTTGCGGGTTTTGTCGAACCTGGCGAGACCATCGAAGCCGCGGTGCGCCGCGAAGTGGCGGAAGAGGCCGGTATCGAGGTTGGCGCGGTGCGCTATCTGGCCAGTCAACCCTGGCCGTTCCCGTCGTCGCTGATGTTCGGCTGCGCCGGAGAAGCGCTGAGCGACGAGATCAATATCGACCCGGTCGAAATCGAAGATGCCCGCTGGGTCAGCCGCGAAGAGGTGGCTGACGCCATGGCCGGTTTGCGCGAAGGATTGTTGCCCGCCCGAAAAGGTGCAATTGCGCATTTCCTGCTCAGGAACTGGCTTGCGGACAGGCTCGATTGACGCGAAACTGCCGATCCGACGGGCAAGACTATACAAGGGGCAGAAGCAGATGCATCTGGCGGCAAAAGAAGACATCGACGCGACAATCGAAAAGGTGTTCGCAGTTGTCAGCGATTTCAACCTGATCGAACAGGTTGCAACCCAACGCGCGATCGAAGTCGAGCGGGTCACAGACAGCACACCGCCCGCCGCGGGGATGGAATGGGAAGCAACCTTTGGGTTTCGGGGCAAACCGCGCAGCATGACGGTGACGCTTGCCGAATTCACCCCGCCCGAGGCGGTGGCCTACAATGCCCATACCGGCGGACTGGACATCGAGATGCGGATCGAACTGGTGGCACTGTCACCGGCAAAGACGCGGCTGCACCTCAAGACCGATCTGAAGCCCGCCAACCTGTCGGCGCGGCTGTTGGTCCAGTCGTTGAAACTGGCCAAGAGCACGATCGAGAAAAAACTGGACAGCCGCGTTGCGGAAATGGGCCGCGGCATCGAAAAACGCATCAAGGCCGCGTGACGGCTGCGCCGCGACACGCACAGCTGGGATTCAAACGCTCCGGAGTCAGACCCGGGGCGTTACGTTTTTAAGGTGTGCAGCTGCGGGCGGTCAGCCGCGCCAGTCGAAAAACCCGGTCCCAGCATGATGCAACAGACGCAGGGCCAGTTCCGCACCCATCGTCGGGCCATCGCTGATCGGGCCGTTGATCGCTTCGGACAGGGCCTCGCTCCCGTCGGGGCGCAAGACTTCGCCGCGCAAGTGCAAACTGCCGCCGTCGAGTTCGGCCAGCCCCGCAATCGGGGTTTCGCAGGACCCGTCCAGCCGTGCCAGGAAGGCCCGTTCAGCGGCCAGCCGTTGCGCGGTTTGCAGATCGTGGATGGCCGCCAACATATCTGCCGCGAGGGCATCGTCGGTGCGCCGTTCGATCCCGATGGCACCTTGCGCCACGGCGGGCAGCATGTCGGCGGTTTCAATCGCGTGCGCCAGGACGTCGGTCATGTTCAGCCGGTTCAGACCGGCCATTGCAAGGAAGGTGCAGCGCGCCACGCCATCGTCCAGCTTTTGCAGCCGGGTTTGCAGGTTGCCGCGAAATTCCACCGGTTTCAGGTCGGGCCGTCGGTTCAGCAACTGCGCGCGGCGGCGCAGTGACGAGGTGCCGACAACCGCGCCTTCGGGCAGGTCGGCGATCGCCTTGAACTCCGGGCTGATGAAGGCGTCACGCACGTCTTCGCGCGGCAGGTAGCAATCGAGGATCAGCCCCTCGGGCTGAACCGTCGGCATGTCTTTCATCGAATGCACGGCAATGTCGATGTCGCCGGCGATCATCGCCTCTTCGATTTCCTTGGTGAACAGCCCCTTGTTGCCAATTTCCTTTAGCGGGCGGTCGGCGTCGATCATGGCACGGTTGTCGCCGGTGGTCTTGATGACCACGATCTCGAACGCGTTCTGCGGCAGATCAAAGGCCGCCGACAGCCGGTCACGGGTTTCATAGGCCTGCGCCAGCGCCAGCGGCGAACCGCGGGTGCCGATGCGCAGCGGTGCTGCGGGGGAAGGAAGCGGACGTGTCATGCGCTAGCCATATGCGGGCAAGGTGACGCGCGCAAGCGGCTGCGTCTTGACATATTGCCGCCAAGCCTTGATCCCCTCTCGCCAAGACTGAGGAAGGAACGACCCATGGCCCCGACGAAAAAGATCCTGCGCGCCCTTGCCGGTGAAACCCTGCCCACCCCGCCGATCTGGATGATGCGGCAGGCGGGCCGGTACCTGCCGGAATACCGGGCGACGCGGGCGCAGGCGGGGGATTTCCTGTCCCTGTGCTACAACAGTGAACTGGCGGCCGAGGTGACGTTGCAGCCGATCCGCCGCTATGGCTTTGATGCCGCGATCCTGTTTGCCGACATCCTGTTGCTGCCGCAGGCGCTGGGCACCGACCTGTGGTTCGTCACCGGAGAAGGGCCGCGCCTGTCCACCATCACCACCGAGGCCGAGTTCGAAAAGCTGGGCCGGGGCGAGATGATCCACGACACGCTGAACCCGGTCTATGAAACCGTGCGCCTCTTGCGGCGCGAACTGCCCGAGGAAACCACGTTGATCGGGTTTGCCGGGGCGCCGTGGACCGTGGCGACCTACATGATCGCCGGGCGCGGCACCAAGGATCAGGGCCCGGCCCATGCGCTGAAGGCCGAAAATCGCGCACTGTTCCAGAAGATCGTCGACCGGCTGACCGAATCCACCATCGACTACCTGTCGGCGCAGATCGACGCCGGGGCCGAGGTGGTCAAGATTTTCGACAGCTGGGCCGGGTCGCTGAAGGGGCAGGATTTCCACGATTTCGCGCTGGAACCCGCGCGCATCATCATTCAGGAACTCAAGGCGCGGCACCCGGGCATCCCGGTCATCGCCTTCCCGCGCGAAGCGGGCGAAGGGTATGTCGGGTTCGCCAAGGCGACCGGCGCGGATTGCGTCGCGGTGGACAATTCGGTGACCCCGGAATGGGCCGCAGCGAAAGTGCAGGTCGATGGCTGCGTGCAGGGCAACCTGGCCTCGTCGCATATGGTGACCGGTGGACAGGCACTTGTTGATGAAACCCGTCACATCGTGCAGGTGTTTTCCAAGGGGCCGCATATCTTCAACCTGGGTCACGGGATCACACCGGATGCCGATCCCGAAAACGTACAATTGATGATCGATACCGTGCGAAACGGCTGATCTGCGCCCGGACGCTGCAATTTTGCACAACAGTCATACGCAACCGGGCAGTTTGAAAACTGAACGGATCGGTTTAGGTGTGTCCCCGAAAGAGGAAACACGAAGGTATGGCCGATGACGGCAATGGTAGAGATTGAAGGCTTGCGCAAAGCCTATCCCGGCGGGTTCGAGGCGCTGAAAGGCGTGACCCTGTCCATTGAAGAAGGGGAAATCCTTGCGCTGTTGGGGCCGAACGGTGCGGGCAAGACGACGCTGATTTCCACGATCTGTGGGATCACCCTGCCCACGTCCGGCACGATCCGCGTGGGCGGGCATGACACGATCACCGATTACCGCGCAGCGCGGGCGCTGATCGGGTTGGTGCCGCAGGAAATTCACCTCGAACCGTTCCAGACCGTGATCAACGCGGTCCGGTTTTCGCGCGGCCTGTTCGGCAAGCCGCGGAACGAGGCCCTGATCGAAGATATCCTGCGCAAGCTTTCGCTGTGGGACAAGCGCGATGCCAAGACAATCGAACTGTCCGGCGGGATGAAGCGCCGGGTGCTGATCGCCAAGGCATTGGCGCATGAACCACGGGTGCTGTTTCTGGATGAACCCACCGCCGGGGTCGACGTGGAATTGCGCAAGGGCATGTGGGACACCGTTGCCGCGCTCAAGTCGCAGGGCGTGACCATCATCCTGACCACGCACTACATCGAAGAAGCCGAGGCGATCGCCGACCGCATCGGGGTCATCAACAAGGGTGATCTGCTGTTGGTCGAGGACAAGGCCACGCTGATGCACAGGATGGGGCAAAAGGAACTGCGGATCGACTTGCAGGAACCGTTGGCATCTGTCCCTGACGGGCTGTCGGACTATGCGCTGCGGCTGGAAGACGGTGGGCGCGCGCTTGTCTATGCCTATGACACGCAGGCCGAACGCACCGGGATCGCCCGGTTGATTGCCCGGTTGTCCGAGCTTGGCGTGGTTCTGCGCGATGTGCACACCCGACAGAATTCGCTTGAAGATATTTTTATCGGGTTGGTACAGGCAGGGGAGGATGCAGCATGAACCTGCACGCGATCTGGGCCATCTATCGTTTCGAAATGACGCGGTTCTTCCGTACCCTGCTGCAAAGCTTCGTGTCGCCGGTGATCTCGACTTCGCTGTACTTCGTTGTCTTCGGGGCGGCGATCGGGTCGCGCATCGACCAGGTTGAAGGCATCAGCTATGGAGCGTTCATCGTGCCCGGGTTGATCATGTTGAGCGTGATGACACAGGCGATTTCAAACGCGTCTTTCGGCATCTACTTCCCCAAGTTCATCGGCACGATCTATGAGTTGTTATCGGCACCGGTGAATTTCCTGGAAATCGTCGTCGGCTATGTCGGCGCGGCGGCGACCAAGGCATTGTTCATCGGGGTGGTAATCCTTGGCACGTCGGCGTTGTTTGTCGATCTGCACATCCAGCACCCGTTTGCGATGGTCATGTTCCTGCTGCTGACGTGTCTCAGCTTCGCGTTGCTGGGGTTCATCATCGGCATCTGGGCGAAGAATTTCGAACAATTGCAACTGGTGCCGTTGCTGGTTGTGACTCCACTGGTTTTCCTTGGCGGGTCCTTCTATTCGATCTCGATGTTGCCGCCTGTGTGGCAGGCGATCACCATGTTCAACCCGGTGGTTTACCTGATCTCCGGTTTCCGTTGGGCGTTCTTTGGGCTGGCGGATGTGTCCATCGGGCTGAGTTTGCTGGCCATCGGTGGCTTTACCGCGCTGTGCCTTGCCGCGATCTGGTGGATTTTCCGGACCGGCTGGCGCATCCGGCAATAACGCAAAAGCCCCGCGCCAGGCGCGGGGCTTTTCGACTTCGGCCTGATCGGGTCAGGCGGGCACGGGCGCGCGCCGACCGCCAAGCATGACATCCATCGACATGCCGCCGATCCACATGCAGAACAGCGCAAGCCACGCGGTGCCGGCAAAGATCGACCCACCGGTCACGCCCGCTCCGATGGCGCAACCGCCGGCCAGCATCCCGCCAAAGCCCATCAAGGCGGCACCGATCATCGCGCGGCGCATCGGGGTCGGGCCTTCAAAGCCTTGGAACTGGAATTCCTTGGCCAGAACCGACGACAGGAACGATCCGATGACAACGCCGGGAACAAGGCCGACGTCGAATTCCAGGATGGCGGAGCGATCCAGGAAGAACATCAGTGTATTGGCAGACGGGCCGGTGAACGTGGCGCTTTCGATCTGGACCGGATCAAAGGCCACCTGCGACAGGGTGTAGGTCAGACCCCACCCAAGCGCGACCGAGAACCCGACACCCGAGGCGAAAATCAGCCGCGACCAGCCGATCTGGTGGCGGCGTGACAGTTCCAGCGCCAAGGCCGCGAAGACAAGGCCGATGACAAGGCCCGACCATTCCGGCAGGTGCAGGGCTGCCAGCAGGTCCATGTTGCGCCCGCCTTCCGTGATCCACAGCGCCGCCAGCCAGTCGCGCAGCGGCGACAGCCAACCGGTGATTGCCATCTGGGCGACCACTGCAAAGATCAGGCCCGACACGATGGACCGCATGTTGCCCGTCGCCGCCATCACCAGCAGGCGGCCGGAACAGCCACGTGCCAGAACCATGCCTGCGCCGAACATCAGCCCGCCGATGATCGCGCCCGACCAGCTGCCCGGAACCGCCATCATCCGCGCCTATGTCGTGTCTATCAGGCCCAGAAGCTGTGCGGCCTGTACCCAGACGACCGCAGTCGAGAAGGTCAGGAACCAGACGGCGACCTTGTCATGCATCATGCCGCGGGCAAATTCGATGGTTGCCGCACGCAGACAGAATTTCGAGCGCTGCGCGGAAACCCCGAAAACCGTGCCGGTAATCAGGCCAAAGAGGGCAGCTGTCGGTGCTTCGCCGATTGATTCGACCAGGTTCACTATGTCCATGTGTTTTCCCCGGATTCTGGACGGGCTGGGCAGGTTGAACCCCAGTCGTCTTGGTGGTTTCGCGCAAAGATATCTCCGGCGGAGGCCTTTTTTGCATTGATCCAGATCAGCCAATGTTCCGAAACGACATTCTGGTCGTTTCCGGGCGCGAGCGAACTGCCCGATTCGCCGCACCGAGGGGCAGTAGAACGGTGCTCTGAACGCAGGAGGCAGGGTCATGAACGAACAGATTATCGAACCGGAAGTTCTTGCCACATTGATGGCAGCATTGCCGGTTGTGGCCAACAGCGATCACGCCCCGCTGGAAGGCGCGGAAGACCCCAGCGTTTTTGGCACGGTGAAGTGGCGCACGCTGTTCTGTTCTGACCGCACGGCCACCTCTGGCATGGTGATGGGCATTGCCGAGTTCGGCCCGGGCGATACACTGCTGCCGCATCGTCACGGCCCGGCCGAGATCTATTTCGGCTTGTCCGGGCAGGGCACTGTCACCATCGACGGCACGCCGCACCTGATGGCGCCGGGTGTCGCGCTGTACATCCCGGCAGAGGCCGAGCATGGCACCGTGGCGGGGCCTGACGGGTTGCGCTTTCTCTACGTGTTCCCGCGCGACAAGTTTTCGGAAGTCGATTACCGGTTCTCGGCGGTCTGAGGGGCTGCACGAAACCCTCGCCAAACCGGATCAATCGGCGTAAAGGCCAGACATGGCCAGACTTATGCACCTTTCCGACGCGCGCGACCTGCCCTTGTGGCGCAGGCCGCGCGCGTTGTTGTTCCTGATGGCAATTGCCATGCCGCTGTCGTTTGCGACGTGGTCGGCTCTGCTGAACAATTTCGTCATCGACGCGGCGAACTTTGACGGTTCCGACATCGGGCTTTTGCATACGGTGCGGGAAATCCCGGGGTTTTTGGCGATCGGGGTCATCGCGATCATCCTGTTCATCCGTGAACAGACGCTGGCCTATGTGGCGCTGACGATGCTGGGCATCGCCACGGCGGTGACCGCGTGGTTCCCCAACATGGGCGGCATCCTGACCATCACCATGCTGAGTTCAATTGGGTTTCACTATTTCGAAACCGTGAACCAGAGCCTGCAACTGCAATGGCTGCCCAAGGACAAGGCGCCCCAGATCATCGGGCTGCTGATGGCGGCCGGATCGGCGGCGACGCTGGTCGCCTACGTGCTGATCGTGATGACGTGGAAGGCATTCGACCTGAGTTATAACTTCGTCTACCTCGTTTCAGGCGGGGCGACGTTGGTGATCGTGGCGTGGTGCGCCTTTGCCTTTCCGCACTTTGAATCGCCTAACCCGCAAGTCAAGAAATTCGTCCTGCGCAAGCGTTACTGGTTGTATTACGCGTTGCAGTTCATGGCCGGTGCCCGGCGTCAGATCTTTGTGGTCTTTGCGGGTTTCATGATGGTCGAACGTTTCGGCTTTGACGTGCACGAGGTGACGGCGCTGTATTTGATCAACCTTGTGGCCAACATGGTGGCCGCGCCGCTTTTGGGAAAGGCGGTTCATATCTGGGGCGAACGCCGGGCGCTGATCTTTGAATACACCGGACTGGCAATCGTCTTTTTGGCCTACGGCGGTCTTTACTGGTTCGGCTGGGGCGTGGTGCTGGCGTCGATCCTGTACGTGATCGACCACTTCTTTTTCGCGCTGGCCCTGGCTCTGAAGACCTATTTCCAGAAGATCGCCGATCCGGGGGATATCGCGCCGACAGCGGCGGTGGCCTTCACCATCAACCATATCGCGGCGGTGTTCCTGCCGGTGCTGCTGGGCCTATTGTGGCTGGTGTCGCCGGGGGCGGTGTTCGGTTTGGCTGCGGGCATGGCGCTGACGTCGCTGGCGCTGGCGCTTTTGATCCCGCGCCACCCCGAACCGGGCAATGAAACCGTGTTCAAGCAGTTCGTCGCGGCGGCCCCCGCGGAATAAGCCGGGCGCCTGTCGCCGCTGGCAAGCGGCGCGGGCTTGGTGTACGAGGCAGGGGCTTTGACAGGAGTCGCCGATGCCCACCACCTATACCGCCTTTACCAAGCTGACCGACAAGACCGCCGCCGAGGCGCTGGGCGAGGCGATGGAAGAGCTGGAACCCGAACCCACCGGTGTTGGTGTGTTCGAGATCGAGGACGGCTCAGGCACCTGGGAAGTCGGCGGTTACTTTGTCGAAGAGCCGAACACGGTGGAACTGGCGCTGCTGGCTGCCGCGTTCGACGCCAAGCCGTTCGTCGTGTCGAAAGTTCCCGATACCGATTGGGTCGACAAGGTGCGCCGTGAACTGACCCCGGTGCCAGCCGGGCGTTTCTTCGTCTATGGCAGCCATGACGCCGACAAGATCCCCGAAGGTGCCGAACCCCTGCTGATTGAGGCGGCGATGGCCTTTGGCACCGGCCACCACGGTACCACGCTGGGGTGTCTGTGTGCCCTGGACCGGCTGGCGACCGAAGGCTTCGTCGGCAAGAGCGTGGTGGATATCGGATGTGGTACCGCGGTTCTGGCGATGGGCGCTGCCCGAATCTGGCCGGGCCCGGTTCTGGCCAGCGATATCGACCCGGTTGCCGTCGAGGTGGCCGAAGCCAACGTGCGTGCCAACAACCTGCAAGGCCGAGTCTCTTGCATCGAGGCCACCGGTTTCGATCACCCGGTACTGACCGAGGCCGCGCCGTTCGATCTGGTTTTTGCGAATATCCTGAAGGCCCCGCTGATCGACCTGTCGCCGACGATGTCGTCGGCGCTGGCACCGGGGGGCTATGCGATCCTGTCAGGCATCCTGAACCGGCAGGCGGATGAGGTGATCGAGGTCTATCGCCAGAACGGAAACAGTCTTGTCCATCGCGATGAGATTGGTGAATGGACCACGCTGACCTTGCAGCGCGACGCCTGAGAATCCACCGAATCGCCTTGTGCGGACGGGCCTTGGCCCAAGATTGGCCATAATTCAAAGCTATCTAAAAACGATCTTGGTGGGGGCCAAGTATCGGAGTTTACCATGGCGGATGCCCTGCGCAATTTCGACAAGCGTGCGCGTGCTGTCGAAACGACCCACAAGAAGCTCGCCCAGGGGTATGTCACCAAGCTGGGCCGTGATGGCGTCATGCGCCACAAGCCAAAGGTTCGCCTGTCCTTCATCAGCCCGCGGGCGATTGTCTATCTTGCGTTGGTGTTCACCGCGTTCAAGGGCTTCCTGCTGAGCAATCTGGGCGAGGCAACGTATACCGCGCACCTGGCGGACCTGGGCCAGGGTGGCTTTGTGGATCGTGCCGGTGGTTTCCTGATGGGGGTTGATCCGGCCACGGCATGGATCGCGAACGCCCTTACCGTGATCCTCTGACCTTTTCGATTTTCGTCGGTCCAAACAAAAAGCCCGCGTCCGGTGACGCGGGCTTTGTCGTTCCGTGCGGATGCGCGGATCAGCGGTAGTTCGAAACCACGTCGATGTCGCCGCGGTTCAGACCGATGTCGTCCAGTTCACGGTCGGTCAGCGAGGACAGCGCCTTGCGGGTCACGCGAGCGTCGTTCCAAGCCGAGAAGCCCGAGAACATCGAGACAAACATTTGGCCGATACGGCCGCCGTGAGTGGTGGTGTGCGATGCGTCGAAAGCAGCCATTTCTTCGTTCCTTGCATTGAAAGGTGTGGAGGGGATCGTTTTCCTTGGCTGGCATCTAGAGTTTTCAAATCGCACAAACAAGCAGCAGGATTGCATAAGACCTATGCGGTTCGTGCATGACGCGTGGCTTAATTAAGGCAAGGAAAACAAGGCGCTTTTCACGGATTTTTGTGTCGCTTTCCGGTGCCGAAATGTCGCCGTCAGGACCCGGGTGTCGTCCAAATCCGCCAAGCGTCGCTTTTTGGCGGCGCGCGGTTCTTGCTTGGCGTTTGTTCGCGTTTCGTGCTACTGCGATGGAAAAGCAACACCGGGCAGGCGGGGCAGGCAAAATGCGGGTACTCGGGATCGATCCAGGGCTCAGAAACCTCGGCTGGGGGGTGATCGAGGCGCAGGGAAACCGACTCAGTCACGTGGCAAACGGCGTTTTGCATTCCAGCGGGCCGAACCTGGCGCAACGGTTGCTGTCGCTTCACCAGCAATTGACCGAGATCCTGCACCGCTACACCCCGGAAGCCGCCGCTGTCGAACAGACCTTCGTGAACAAGGACGCGGTGGCAACGCTGAAGCTGGGTCAGGCGCGGGCGGTGGCCCTGCTGGTTCCGGCTCAGTTCGGGCTTGAGATCGGGGAATACGCCCCCAACGCAGTGAAAAAGACCGTTGTCGGCGTTGGCCACGCGGACAAGAACCAGATTCAGCACATGGTAAAGATGCAACTGCCCGGCGCAGTGATCACCGGGCCGGACGCGGCTGACGCGCTGGCCATTGCCATGTGCCACGCCTGGCATGTGCGGGCACCAGCGCTGAAGGTGCGGGCATGATCGGCAAGATTTCCGGGCGGGTCGACTACAAGAGCGATGACCACGTTCTGATCGACGTGCGTGGTGTCGGCTATATCGTCTATTGCAGCGACCGGACGTTGATGGGACTGCCCGGCGCAGGAGAGGCCGTTGCGCTGTTCACGGATCTTGTCGTGCGCGAAGACCTGTTGCAGCTTTATGGCTTTCCCACGTTGGTGGAGAAGGAATGGCATCGGCTGTTGATGAGCGTTCAGGGGGTCGGCGCCAAGGCATCTCTGGCAATCCTTGGCGCGCTAGGCCCGGATGGTGTCAGCCGGGCCATAGCCCTGGGCGACTGGTCTGCGGTGAAGGCGGCGAAGGGCATCGGCCCCAAGACAGCGCAGCGCGTCGTGAATGAACTGAAAGACAAGGCCGCTGTGATCATGGCAATGACTGGTCACAGTGCGCAGGTGACAGAGGATCCCAGCGCCTTGATCGAACCTGCCCCCGTCCCCAAACCGCGCACAATGCCTGCCCAAAAACCCAACGCCTCGGCTCAGGCAGAGGCACTTTCCGCGCTTGGCAACCTTGGGTATGCCCCATCAGAGGCGGCGGGCGCCGTGGCTCATGCGGCGGCGGATGAGCCCGAGGCCGATACCGCCGCCCTGATCCGCGCCGCACTGCGCCTGTTGGCGCCAAAGGGGTGACGGATGTCGCGTGATGTGAACACAGGCGGGCGCCGATGACCGAACCGGATCCGACACTTCGCCCCGAGCCGTTGCCGGAGGACTTCGATCGTGCCTTGCGACCGCAGAGTCTGGACGAATTCGTCGGCCAGGCAGAGGCGCGGGCGAACCTGCGGGTGTTCGTGCAATCCGCGCGCCAGCGCGGCGAGGCGATGGATCACACGCTGTTCCATGGCCCCCCGGGGCTGGGCAAGACCACGCTGGCCCAGATCATGGCGCGTGAACTGGGTGTAAATTTCCGGATGACATCCGGCCCCGTGCTGGCCAAGGCGGGGGACCTTGCCGCGATCCTGACCAACCTGGAGTCGCGCGACGTACTGTTCATTGACGAAATTCACCGGCTCAATCCCGTCGTTGAAGAGGTCCTCTATCCCGCGATGGAGGATTTCGAGTTGGACCTGGTGATCGGCGAAGGCCCGGCCGCGCGCACTGTGCGGATCGAATTGCAACCCTTCACGCTGGTAGGGGCCACGACACGGTTGGGCCTGCTGACCACCCCCTTGCGCGACCGCTTCGGCATTCCGACGCGGCTGCAGTTCTACACGATCGAGGAATTGAACCTGATTGTCGCCCGCAACGCGCGCAAGCTCGGGGTGGTGGCCGACGAGGACGGCGCTCGGGAAATTGCGCGTCGTGCGCGTGGAACCCCCCGGATCGCCGGACGATTGCTGCGCCGGGTGGTGGATTTCGCCGTGGTTGAAGGCGACGGCCGCATCGATCGTGCGCTGGCCGACAACGCGTTGACGCGGTTGGGTGTGGACGCGATCGGGCTGGACTCGGCGGACCGCCGTTACCTGGGACTGATCGCCGAGAACTACGGCGGTGGGCCGGTTGGGATCGAAACCCTGGCCGCGGCCCTGTCGGAAAGCCGCGACGCGCTGGAAGAGGTGATCGAGCCCTATCTTCTGCAGCAGGGGCTGATCCAGCGCACGCCGCGGGGCCGGATGCTGGCGCAGAAAGGCTGGCGGCACATGGGGCTGGAGGCGCCCAGGCCCCCGGGGCAGGGCACGTTGTTCGACGGGTAGGGGGCGCTGCCCCCTCTTGGCCCCTGGCCAATTCACCCCCGGAGTATTTGCCGGAAAGATGAAACGGAGTGGGTTCGGTCTGGTCATTCGGTGCCGGGGCGCGGTAGACCGGGCGCGCATTCCTGCAAGTCCAGCCTTGGGTGACGACATGACGCCTGACGAGATTGCACAGATCTTTACCCGGTCTGACGGGCACTATCTTTTTGCCCGTTGGGGGCGGCCGATCGCGCCGATCGTATTCGGCGTCAATGATGCCACCCTGTCGGTGGTCAAGGGGGCGTTCGAGGCGGTCTGCGCGCTGGCGCGCCACCAGATGGCGGAAACCGACCCCGAGCTGGGCGCCAATGTGATGGTGTTTTTCTTTCGCGACTGGGCGGAACTGCTGGAGGTGCCGGACCTTGACCGGCTGATCGACGGATTGGAGCCATTGGTCGGGCGGTTGCAGGCGGCGGAGGCCAACCAGTACCGGGTGTTCCGGTTTGATACGCAGGGTGCGATCCGGGCTTGTTTCATTTTCCTGAGGATGGATCGGGACTTGTCGGCGGTTCCGGCAGAAACGTTGGCATTGAACCAGGTGGTGCAGGCGATGCTGTTGTGGTCCGACTTGGCGTTCCGGGACCGGTCGCCGCTGGGCCAGGTCGAGGGCGGCCAGGTGATCCTGCGCCCCGAGATCGGAGAATTGATCCGCGCGGCTTATGATCCGGTGCTTCCGGCGGTGGCGCAAGATGCCAGCCATGCGCTGCGGCTTGCGGCGCGGATGAGCGTGGCGCGGCAATGATCCGGGCTTTTGTCGGTCTGCCCCTGCCCGACGCCTGCGCCGAAGCACTGGGGGTGGTTCAGGACCGTCTGTCGGCGGGGCGGGATGTGCCGCGCGACAACCTGCACCTGACCTTGGCGTTTCTGGGTGCGCAGCCTGAATCGGTGTTGGAGGATTTGCACGGGCTTCTGGAACGGGTCACCGCGCCGCCAATGACCTTGCGGTTTTCCGGCTACGAAATGTTTGGCGGTACCAAGCCGCGGCTGCTGGCGGCGCTGGTCGCGCTGAATCCGGCCCTGCAGGCGTTGCGCGCCAAGGTGCGGCGCGCGGCGTATTCGGTCGGAATCGACCTGCCGCGCGAACGGTTCCGGCCACATGTCACCTTGACCCGCTTTGCCGGTTTGCTGACGTCCGGCGAGGAGCGCCGGGTGCGGAGCGTGATGGAAGGCGCGGTCCTGGTGCCCGACTGGCCGGTTGAGCAGATGGTGTTGTACCGGTCGGTACTGAACCCGTCGGGCGCACGTTATGACGCGCTGGCGGACTATCCGCTTGCCCCAGGCGCACCTGCTTTCTAGGGTCTGCACGCAACCAAAGAAGGACGCGCAAGATGGTGCACAGCTTTCCGATCCGGGTCTATTACGAAGACACCGACATGGCGGGCATCGTCTACTATGCCAATTACCTGCGCTATATCGAGCGGGCGCGCAGTGACTGGGTGCGCAAGCTGGGGGTCGACCAGAACGCCATGCGCGAAGAGGACGGCGTGGTTTTCGTGGTGCGGCGTGTCGAGGCAGACTATCTGGCGTCCGCGAAGTTCGATGACGACCTGGTGATCGAAACGGTGACACGGTCAGTGTCGGGCGTCAGGCTGATCATGTGGCAAGAGGTCAAGCGTGGCGACGAGGTGCTGTTTCAGGCCGAAGTTACCGTGGTTTGCGTGAACGACCATGGTCACGTGACACGCCTGCCGGCGAATATTCGCCAGATGCTGCATTAAAACGCCACTCTGAGGCATAGTATTGGCGTTTCCCCTGCACTTGCGATAGAATCGCTGTCAACCAGAGCCCGGAAAATCGGGCCGACAGAAAAAGAGCAGGCTAATGGACACACAAACCCTCGCCCTGGCGCAGGAGATTGATTTCTCCATGTTGGGCCTTTTTGCGCGCGCCACGCTGACCGTCAAGCTGGTGATGGTGCTGTTGCTTCTGGGCTCTTTCTGGGCCTGGGCGATCATCATTCAGAAGATGATCGCCTATCGTTCCGCCCGGCGCGAAGCCGCCCGGTTCGACCGCGCCTTCTGGTCGGGTGAGCCGCTGGACGAATTGTTTGACCAGATCGGGACTGATCCAAAAGGCCGGTCCGAAAAGGTATTCGCCGCCGGCATGATGGAGTGGCGTCGGTCGCACCGCGACGACGGCGGGCTGATCGCAGGCGCGCAGGCGCGAATCGACCGCAGCATGGACGTCGCGATCGCAAAAGAGGCTGAGGCGTTGCAGTCGGGCCTTCCGGTGCTGGCGACGGTCGGGTCGGTCGCGCCCTTCGTGGGCCTGTTCGGCACGGTCTGGGGCATCATGCATGCCTTCATCGAAATCGCCCAGCAGCAGAACACCTCGCTTGTCGTCGTGGCCCCGGGGATCGCCGAGGCGCTGCTGGCCACGGGCCTGGGCCTGCTGGCCGCGATCCCGGCGGTGGTTTTCTACAACAAGTTGTCGGCGGACAGCGATCGTATCCTTTCCGGATACGAGGCCTTTGCCGACGAATTCGCCACCATCCTGTCGCGCCAGCTGGACGCCTGACCCATGGGCGCAGGCGTGATGAAGAAGGGCGACGGGGCGGGTCGCAGACGGCGGCGCAGGCGGTCGCAACCAATGGCGGAAATCAACGTCACGCCGATGGTGGACGTGATGCTGGTGCTGCTGATCATCTTCATGGTCGCGGCACCCCTGCTGACCGTCGGCGTGCCGGTCGAACTGCCGAAAACCGCCGCCACCGCCTTGCCCTCGGAAACCGAGGAGCCGCTGACCGTGACGATCACCGCCGACGGGGGCGTCATGATCCAGACGACAGAGGTGCCGCGCGAAGACCTGGTGAACCGTCTGCGGGCGATTGCCGCCGAACGGGCGGATGACCGCGTGTTCCTGCGCGCGGATGGCTCGGTGCCCTATGACGCGGTTGCCAAGGTCATGGGGGCGCTGAACACGGGGGGCTTCGGGTCGATCGGGCTGGTCACTGATATCGGTGGTCCGGCGCTGGACGGCTCGGGGAACTAAGGGCGCGGTCGTGCACATCGGGCACTATATCTCTGGTGCGGGGCATCTTGGGCTGATTGGCTGGTTGCTGTTCGGCGGGATGTTCACGTCTTCGCCGCCAGAGATGGAGGTGACCGAGGTCTCTATCATCTCGTCGCAGGAATATGCCGCGCTGGTGCAGGCCGCGCAGCCTCCCGAAAGCACGGTCGAGGTCGCGGCACCGCCCGCGCCGGACCCTACGCCCGAACCGGTACGCCCGACGCCACCGGCGCCCACGCCGCCTGCGCCGGAACCCGATCCGATGCCCGCGCCCGTGCCTGACCCGGACCCTGCCCCTGTGCCGGACCCCGTCCCATTGCCAGAGGTGGTTGAAACCCCGCCTGCGGTGCAGACGCCCGCACCGGCGCCGCAGGTTCTGGCGCCGCAGGCGTCGGTTCGACCAAAACCCCGGCCTGCACCACGCGTGGCGCCGACCCCGGTGGCCGAGCCTGCGCCCGATGCCCGGACCGACACCCGCGATACGACAGCGACCACACCGGATTTCACCGCGGAAGCCGCGCAGCCGGAACAGGAACAGTCCGCCCAGCCCGAAGCCACGACCGAAATCGTAACCGAGGCGGAAGAGCCCGCCAGCGCCGCGCCCACCGCGTCGGTGCGCCCGAAAACACGGCCGTCGCGCCCGACAGCAACCCAGCAGGCGGCCACGGCTGAAACACCCGATACCAGCGCTGCGGTCAACGCTGCGCTGCAAGCGGCCCTTGGCGGCGGCACGACCGATCCCAAACCCGACGTGCCCACGGGCCCGCCGCTGTCGCAAGGCGAACGCGACGCGTTGCGCGTCGCGGTGCAGCAATGCTGGAACGTCAACGTCGGTAGCCCGGCGGCCGATGTGACCGTGGTTCTGGGGATGGCGATGGACCGAAATGGCAAGGTAGAGCCCGGATCTCTGCGTCTGCTCAGCAGCGAAGGCGGGTCAGGGCAGGCTGTTGATATTGCCTTTCAAGCGGCCCGCCGCGCGATCCTTCTGTGTCAGGGGAACGGCTATGAATTGCCGATCGAGAAGTACGACCAGTGGAAGGACATTGAAATGACCTTCAATCCTGAGAAGATGAGGTTGCGATGACACGAATTCTTGCCCTTCTGATTGCAGCGCTGGCGATGCTGGGGGCCGCGTTGCCTGCGCTGGCCCAAAATGGACCGCTTCGGCTGGAAATCACCGAGGGTGTGATCGAACCGATGCCCTATGCGGTGCCGGATTTCGTGCCTGAAAACCCCGCCGCTGCGCAAATGGCGGAGCAACTGGCGCGGGTGGTGGCCGATGATCTGACCGGTACGGGCCTGTTTCGGGAAATTCCGCGACAGGCGCATATCAGCACGATCACCAGCTTCTCCAGCCCGGTTCAGTTCGCCGACTGGAAGACGATCAACGCGCAGGCGCTGATATCCGGAGCGGTCACGGTGAACGGCACACAACTGGTGGTGAAGTTCCGCGTCTACGACGTGTTCGCCGGTACTGAACTTGGCAAGGGGTTGCAGTTTGCCGGCACAACCGAGAGCTGGCGCCGGATGGCCCACAAGGTGGCTGACGCGGTCTATGCCCGGATCACGGGCGAAGGGGGCTATTTCGACAGCCGCGTTGTCTATGTCAGCGAAACCGGCCCCAAAAATGACCGCCGCAAACGGTTGGCGATCATGGATTACGACGGCGCCAACGTGCAGTATCTGACAGACAGCAGCGCCATCGTTTTGGCACCGCGCTTTTCGCCGAACGGCGATCAGGTCCTTTACACCAGCTACGAATCCGGGTTCCCGCGCATCAAGGTTCTGAGCGTCGGGACCGTGGCCAGCCGCGTTCTGCAGGCGCGCGAAGGCACGATGAGCTTTGCGCCGCGCTTTGCCCCCGATGGCCGCACGGTGATCTATTCGCTGACCACCGGGTCGAACACCGACATCTATGCGATGGATCTGAACACCGGTAGCGAACAGCGGCTGACGAATACCCCGGCCATTGAAACCGCGCCCAGTTTTTCGCCGGACGGTCAGCGGATCGTCTTTGAATCCGACCGGTCCGGGACCCAGCAGCTTTACATCATGTCCGCGTCTGGCGGAGAGGCGCAGCGCATCAGCTTTGGCGAGGGGCGCTATGGCACCCCGGTCTGGTCGCCGCGCGGCGACCTGATCGCCTTTACCAAGCAGCACAAGGGCCGGTTCCATATCGGTGTTATGCGGGTGAACGGCAGCGAGGAACGGCTGCTGACCGCGTCCTTCCTGGACGAAGGTCCGACATGGGCGCCGAACGGTCGGGTGATCATGTTTACCCGTGAAACCCAAGGTGCCTCGGGTGAGGCGTCGCTTTATACCGTGGATGTCTCTGGACGGAACCTGAAGCGGGTACGGACCCCAGACGGCGCGTCCGACCCAAGCTGGGGACCGCTGCAATAAGCGTGACACCCGGGATTCCGCGCAGCGCAGTGCTGTGTTACAAGAACAGAAAGAACGAGCAGGACAAAACCATGACACATCTTTCCAAGGCAATTCTGTTGACTGGCGTTCTGGCGCTGTCGGCTTGTGCGAATGCTGATCGGTTCGGGCCGGACACCGGTGCCGGCGGCGCCGGCACCGGCTATGACAGCGGTCTGATGGATGGCCCCGCGCCCGACACGCCGGCCTATTTCCAACAGGCGGTTGGCGACCGGGTGTTCTTTCTTGTCGATCAGTCGGACCTGAGCGCCGAGGCACGGGTGACGCTGGACGGGCAAGCGGCGTGGCTGTTGTCGAACAGCGATTACCTGGCCGTGATCGAAGGCCATGCCGATGAACAGGGCACCCGCGAATACAACCTTGCCCTCGGCGCGCGGCGAGCCAACGCGGTGATGGAATACCTGATCTCCAAGGGGGTCCCGGCCGACCGTTTGAAATTCGTCAGCTACGGCAAGGAACGCCCGATCGAGATCTGTTCCGAAGAATCCTGCTATGCCAAGAACCGCAGGGCCGTGACGATTATCTCGGCCAGCTTGCTGGGCTGAAGCGAAAGGACGACCCCCGATGCTGATGCGCGCTTTGAGTTGCCTGGTCTTTCTCGCCGCTACCCCGCTGGCGGCACAGCAAACCGGTACGCTGGCCGATATCCGTCAGGATCTTGCGGTTCTCTCGGTCGAAGTGCAGCGTCTGAAGACAGAACTGTCGACCACCGGCGGCAGCAGTGTCGGGGTGTCCGGCAGCACGCTTGATCGCCTGACCGCGATTGAAAGCGAACTGCAGCGCTTGACCGGGAAGACCGAAGAGCTGGAGTTCCGCATCAATCGCGTGGTGCAGGACGGCACGACACAGATCGGCAACCTGGAGTTCCGGGTCTGCGAACTGGAGCCGGGCTGCGATATCGGCAATGTCGGCATGCCCGCGCCACTGGGGGGCGGAGAAACGACGGCTGTGAACCCGGCCCCAAAACCGCAGACCGGCCCGCAATTGGCCGTCGGGGAAGAAGCGGATTTTCGGCGAGCGCAGGAGGCGCTCGCCGAAGGTGACTTTCGCAGCGCCGCGGAAAAGTTTGCGGCCTTTCGCCAGACCTACCCGGGCTCTCCGCTAGAACCAGAGGCCCTGCTGGGGCAGGGGAAGGCGCTGGATGGCGAAGGCGACATTCGTGAAGCGGCGCGGAGCTATCTTGCCGCCTATTCCAACTATCCCGATAGCGCTGTCGCACCCGAAGCGTTGATGCGCCTGGGGGCGTCGCTGGGCGATCTGGGCAAAATCCCCGAGGCTTGCGTGACCCTGGCAGAGGTAGAAGGCCGCTACCCGGCCTCGCAAGCGGTGGCAGAGGCGCGCGACGCCATGGCCGCCCTTGGCTGCCAGTGACAGGGCTGGACCTGCAACAACAGTTCAATGACAACATGGGGCAGCTTCTGGGCCCCGATTTCCCGTCCGACATCGCGCTCGCCGTCTCTGGCGGCGGCGACAGCATGGCGATGCTGTACCTCGCCCACAATTGGACGCGTGTTTATGGCGTGCGGCTGTGGGTGGTGACGGTCGATCACGGGTTGCGTGCGCAAAGCGCGGCAGAGGCCGCGATGGTGGCCGAGGAATGCCAGGCGTTGGGCTGGCCCCACGCCACGCTGCGCTGGCACTGGGACGGGCAGGGCAACCTGATGGACGCCGCCCGCCGGGCACGGCTGTCGCTGATTGATCGGTGGCGCGGGCCCATCGCGCATGTGCTGATGGCCCACACTGCCGATGACCTTGCCGAAACGTTCCTGCAACGGCTGAAGCGCGGCTCTGGCGTGGATGGCTTGTCGGCGATGGCCGCGCGCCGGCGCGTCCGGCCGCAGCCCGGTGACCGAACGGTTCTTGCCGACGCGGATATCACAGCAACGCACATGCCGCCGCTGCCTGCGCGTCGGGTCGCAGGAGAGCCCGCCTATTCGCCGGATTTTGAAGTTCTGCGTCCGTGCCTGGACATGCGTCGGGAGCATTTGCGGCACTATCTGAAAACCCTGCGGGGGCGGTGGGTCGATGACCCGAGCAACGATGATCCGGGATTTGACCGGGTGCGGATGCGGCGGTTGTTGGCGGAACTGGAAGGCCACGGGCTGGGTGTCGAAACGCTGGCCCCCACCGCGCGGCGCATGGCGCGGGCGCAGGTCGCCTTGCGGGCCCGTGCGGCGCAGGTCTGGGCCGCAATCGGGCAGGAAGATCGGGATGCGGGACATATCCTGTTCGACCGAACGGGGTTCTCGGAGGTCGAGGAAGATACGCAGCTGCGCCTTTTGGCGGCGGCGCTGCAATATGTCTCAACGGCGGAATACCGCCCGCGGCTGGCCACGCTCGAACACTTGCTGGATCGGCTTCTGTCGGGCGGCGCGGGAACGCTGCACGGCTGCGAAGCGCGCTGCGAACGCCGCGCGATCCGGGTCTACCGTGAATTTTCCCAGGTGGCCGACACCGCGGAACAGATCGGCAGTTCAACCGTCTGGGATAAACGGTGGCGGATTTCAGGCACGGATTTCAACGGCCTGACCGTTCGCGCGTTGGGAGAGGACGGTTGGGCACAAGCTGGCGACAAACCCGAAACCGCGCCGCCTTTTCACGCCGCGCGCAGCCTGCCGTCGGTCTGGAGCGGTGACCGCCTGGTCTGGTGTTGGCCCGTTGGCGTCGGTGACCGGGGCAGGATTCTGCCCGGCGCGTCAAATAACACCGCCTCAGACTTTGGAACCTTTCTTCTTTCGCATTGAACCGGCCCGCTGCATGTCTATGTTATGGGCCAATTGCGCCACCACGGGGTGGGCGCGGAAGATGTCAGGAGACTTTCCTTGGGCAACGCAAGAAACATCGCCTTCTGGGTCGTTCTATTTCTGTTGATTATGGCCCTGTTTCAGGTGTTCAGCGGCAGCGGGAACACGCTTCAGTCCCGCGAAGTGACCTATACAGATTTTGTAGACGCGGTTGATGACAGCAAGGTGTCGTCGGTGACGCTTGATGGCGAAACCATCCGGTATCGCAGCACCGACGGGAACGACTACGTCACCGTCAAACCCGAGGATGCGTCGATCACCGACAAGCTGGTCGAAAAGAACATCCCGATCCGGGCCGAGCGTCAGCAACAGTCGGGTTTCCAGACGTTCCTGATGTCGCTTCTGCCCTTCCTGCTGTTGATCGGTGTCTGGATCTATTTCATGAACCGGATGCAGGGCGGTGGCAAAGGCGGCGCCATGGGCTTTGGCAAGTCCAAGGCCAAGCTTTTGACTGAAAAGCATGGCCGCGTGACTTTTGATGACGTGGCTGGCATCGACGAGGCCAAGGACGAACTGCAAGAGATCGTCGAATTCCTGCGCAACCCGCAGAAATTCAGCCGTCTTGGTGGCAAGATCCCCAAGGGCGCGCTGCTGGTGGGCCCTCCGGGGACCGGTAAGACGCTGCTGGCACGCGCCATCGCGGGCGAGGCGGGCGTGCCGTTCTTCACCATCTCGGGCTCTGACTTCGTGGAAATGTTCGTGGGTGTCGGCGCGTCGCGTGTGCGTGACATGTTCGAACAGGCGAAAAAGAACGCGCCCTGTATCGTCTTCATCGACGAAATCGACGCCGTGGGCCGGAACCGGGGTGCCGGGATCGGGGGCGGCAACGATGAACGCGAACAGACGCTGAACCAGCTGCTGGTGGAAATGGACGGGTTCGAGGCGAACGAGGGCGTGATCATCATCGCGGCCACCAACCGCCGCGACGTTCTGGACCCCGCGCTGCTGCGACCCGGTCGTTTCGACCGCCAGGTCACCGTGCCGAACCCCGATATCAAGGGGCGCGAAAAGATCCTTGGCGTACACGCGCGCAAGACCCCGCTGGGTCCCGATGTCGACCTGCGCATCATTGCGCGCGGCACGCCCGGCTTCTCGGGGGCCGATCTGGCGAACCTCGTGAACGAGGCGGCGCTGATGGCCGCGCGCATCGGTCGTCGCTTTGTCACCATGGAAGATTTCGAGAACGCCAAGGACAAGGTGATGATGGGCGCAGAGCGCCGGTCGATGGTGCTGACGCCCGAGCAGAAGGAAAAGACCGCCTATCACGAGGCAGGGCATGCCGTTGTCGGTCTGACGCTGCCGCAGTGTGATCCGGTCTACAAGGCAACGATCATCCCGCGCGGCGGTGCGCTGGGGATGGTGGTGTCTTTGCCGGAAATCGACCGCCTGAACTGGCACAAGTCCGAGTGCGAAGAAAAGCTGGCGATGACCATGGCGGGCAAGGCTGCCGAGATCATCAAGTACGGTGAGGAAAACGTGTCGAACGGTCCGGCCGGTGACATCCAGCAGGCCAGCGCGCTGGCCCGGGCGATGGTGCTGCGCTGGGGCATGTCCGACAAGGTCGGCAACATCGACTATTCCGAGGCGCACGAAGGATACCAGGGCAACACCGCTGGCCTGTCGGTTTCCGCGCACACCAAGGAGATGATCGAGGAAGAGGTCAAACGCTTCATCCAGGAAGCGTATGACCGTGCGTTCCAGGTTCTGACCGATCACAAGGAAGAATGGGAGCGCCTGGCCAAGGGCCTGCTGGAATACGAAACCCTGACCGGGGAAGAGATCAAGCGCGTGATGAACGGCGAGCCGCCGCACGCGGGCAAGGACGAACCGGACGAGGATGCGGACAAGCCCAGCCTGACCGCCGTGCCCAAGACCAAGCCCAAGGCCAAGCCCGCGGGGGATGGTGATCTGGAGCCCGAACCCTCGGCATGACCGGCGCACCCGGTAGCAAGGACTGGAACCCTGGAACCTATCATCGGTTCCAGGGTTTGCGTTTGCGCCCCGCCATTGATCTGCTGAGGTCGGTTGGCCCGCTGCCCGATGGCAACGTGATCGACGTAGGCTGCGGATCTGGCGCCGCCGGTCCGGCGCTGGCGCAGCTGGGGCGGCATTTGACCGGTGTCGACACCTCGCCCGCGATGCTGGACGAAGCGCGGGCAAATGGGTCCTACGATGCGCTGGAGCACGCCGATGTCGCCGCATGGACACCCGATGCGCCGCCCGCGCTGATTTTTTCCAACGCCGCGTTGCACTGGGTGCCGGACCATGGCGCGCTGATGCCGCGTCTTGCCGGGTTGCTTGCGCGGGGGGGAACACTGGCGGTGCAGATGCCGCATCAAAACAACGCCCCGTCGCACCGGCTCTGGCGGTCCATCTGCGAAGAAATGTTCCCGGGCCGTGTCGATTTCGACAACGGGCCATCGGTCTTGTTGCCCGCGCAATATCACCACATGCTGGCCCCCCTTGGGCAGATGACCCTTTGGGAAATCGAGTATTACCAGGTTCTGCCTGCCAGCAGCGATGGCCATCCTGTCCGGCGGTTCATCGAATCCACCTATGCGCGTCCGATCCTGAACGCGCTGGAAGAACCGGAACAGACCCGCCTGATCCGCGCCTACGAGGACGTCATCGGCAAAGCCTATCCGTCGCTGCCCGACGGCAGCGTCATGTTCCCGTTCCGCCGGATGTTTTTCACCCTGACGGTTTGATCTTTCCGAAAGCGTCGCCATGCCCGCATTGAAACCCACAGATTTCATCGCCCGTATCGTCTGGCTTGGTCTTGTTCCCGCCGATGGCGGCTTGCAGGCCGAGGCGCGGGACAACCTTGTGTTGGGGTTTGACGGTATTCCGGGGGAAAAGCATGGTGGCTTGACGCGGGCATCGTGCAGCCGGGTAATTTCCCAGCATCCGCGCGGGACCGAAATTCGCAATGCCCGGCAAGTGTCCATCGCATCGGCCGAAGACCTGGCCCTGATTGCCGCCGACATGGGGCTGGACGCGATCCGCCCGGAATGGATCGGGGCATCTATGGTGATTGAAGGCATCCCCGATTTCAGCCATGTGCCGCCGTCGTCGCGTCTGCAAGGGCCGGATGGCTGCGCGATCGCCGTGGATATGGAAAACCGCCCTTGCCACCTGCCGGGGCGTGAAATCGACAAGGATGCGCAGGGCTTTGGCGGCAAGTTCAAGCGCGCCGCCCGGTCGCGGCGCGGCATTGTCGGCTGGGTCGAACGGCCCGGCACGCTGCGCATCGGTGACGAACTGCGCCTTCATGTGCCCGATCAGCCGGTCTGGGCACATCTGGACCAGGCCCGGGGCTGACCGGAAACGGGCGCGCAGGTTTCCGATTGGAAGCACCCGTTGCGGCCCGCCGCCGCAACCACCGCCGGAAATGTCGGATTCGCCGCCTACAAGCCTTGTCTACGACGGTATGCATTCGTCACAACGTCGCAGAATACAGGGAGCCGCGACCATGGCCTTCAAGACCGACATCGAAATCGCCCGCGAAGCGAACAAGAAACCGATCCAGGACATCGGTGCCAAGCTGGGCATCAGCAGTGATCACCTACTGCCCTATGGGCATGACAAGGCCAAGGTCAGTCAGGATTTCATCAATTCTGTACAGGACCGGAAGAACGGCAAACTGATCCTTGTCACCGCGATCAACCCGACCCCGGCGGGCGAAGGCAAGACCACGACAACCGTGGGTCTTGGCGACGGGCTGAATGCCATCGGCAAAAATGCCTGTATCTGCATCCGCGAGGCCAGCCTTGGCCCGAACTTCGGGATGAAGGGCGGTGCCGCTGGTGGGGGATATGCGCAGGTTGTGCCGATGGAGGACATGAACCTGCACTTCACCGGCGATTTCCACGCCATCACGAGCGCCCACAACCTTCTGTCGGCGATGATCGACAACCACATTTACTGGGGCAACGAACTGGAAATCGACGAGCGCCGGGTGAGCTGGCGCCGTGTGCTGGACATGAACGACCGCGCGCTGCGTGATACCGTCGTCAGTCTTGGCGGGGTCGCCAACGGCTTTCCGCGGCAGACCGGTTTCGACATCACCGTCGCGTCCGAGGTGATGGCAATCCTGTGCCTTGCGACCGATCTTGAAGACCTGCAACGCCGCTTGGGTGACATGATCGTGGCCTATCGCCGCGACAAGTCCCCGATTTATTGCCGCGATATCAAGGCTGACGGCGCGATGACCGTGCTGCTCAAGGATGCGATGCAGCCGAACCTTGTGCAGACCTTGGAAAACAACCCGGCCTTCGTGCACGGTGGGCCGTTCGCCAATATCGCGCATGGCTGCAATTCCGTCATCGCCACCACCACCGCGCTGAAACTGGCAGACTACGTGGTGACCGAGGCGGGGTTCGGCGCCGATCTGGGCGCTGAGAAGTTCATGAACATCAAATGCCGCAAGGCCGGTCTGGCGCCCGATTGTGTCGTGATCGTTGCTACCGTCCGCGCGATGAAGATGAACGGCGGTGTCGCCAAGGCGGACCTTGGGACCGAAAACGTCGATGCGGTGCGAAAGGGGTGCCCGAACCTTGGCCGTCACATCGCCAACGTCAAAGGGTTTGGCGTGCCTGTGGTTGTGGCCGTGAACCATTTTGTCACCGATACGGATGCCGAAGTCGCTGCGGTCCAGGCCTATGTCAAGGAACAAGGCTCCGAGGCCATTGTCTGCAAGCACTGGGCCGATGGCTCTGCCGGCGTTACGGAACTGGCCACCCGGGTCGCCGAGTTGGCAGATTCCGGTGTGTCGAACTTTGCGCCGCTCTATCCCGACGAAATGCCCTTGCTGCAAAAGATCGAAACCATTGCCAAGCGGATTTACCACGCAGACGAAGTGTTGGCCGACAAGGGCATCCGGGACCAGTTGAAGGCATGGGAAGAGGCGGGCTATGGCAATTTGCCGATCTGCATGGCGAAAACACAGTACAGCTTTTCGACCGATCCGAACCTGCGGGGCGCGCCCACCGGCCATTCTGTCCCGGTCCGAGAGGTTCGCCTGTCTGCGGGTGCCGGGTTCATCGTGGTGATCTGCGGTCAGATCATGACCATGCCGGGCTTGCCCCGCGTTCCAGCGGCAGAGAATATCCGCCTTAGCGCTGACGGCCAGATCGAAGGATTGTTCTGATGAACCGTGCCGGCCTGATTGCCGCGCTTGTCCTGAGTGCCGCCCCGGCGTTTGCCGGCGACTGGTTCCAGCACAAGTTCGGGGAACTTCGGTCCTATCACGGGGATTGGTTGGCAGTCTGCAACGATGCCGGCGCGGGACCCTGCCGCGCCGTGCAAACCGCGGTCGACCCCGGCTCGGCCGCGTATTTCGACCAGCGCCTTGCGGTGCACCGGATCGACGGCACCCCCGATTGGGCGGTGGAACTGATGGATCGCGGCATGCCCGATGCCATCGAAAGCCTGCGTTTCACCTTTGACGGCGTCGCGACGGACGTGCCGTCGGGGGCGTGGAAGTCGGGCGAGCTGGTCTATGCCAACGTGGCGGAAACCGTAACGATTACCGATCCGACCATTGCCGCAGACCTTGTGGCGAAAATGAAGGCTGGCAATCGGCTGATGATTTCCTATGCGCCGCAGGGTAGCGGCGATGGGAGCGCTGCCGTTTCCTTGCGCGGCATCACGGCCGCCGCCAATGCGATAGAAGCCCGGGTACTGCCCCGGCAGGAATAAGGATACTCCCCATGACCGCACAGATCATTGATGGCAAGGCGTTCGCTGCCCGCGTGCGGGCCGACGTGGCCGTTCATGTGACCCGGCTGAAGGCTGATCACGGCATTACCCCCGGTCTGGCCGTCGTTCTGGTGGGTGAAGACCCGGCAAGCCAGGTCTATGTCCGGTCCAAGGGCAAGCAGACTGTCGAAGCGGGGATGAATTCCTACGAGCACAAATTGTCTGCCGACACGTCACAGTCCGACCTTTTGACGCTGATCGACCAGTTGAACACCGATCCGGCAGTGCATGGCATTCTAGTGCAACTTCCGCTGCCCGGGCACCTGAACGAAGACCTTGTCATCAATGCCATCGACCCCGTGAAAGATGTGGACGGGTTCCACATCTCCAATGTGGGTCTGCTGGGTACCGGGCAAAAGGCGATGGTGCCGTGCACGCCGCTGGGGTGCCTGATGATGCTGCGCGATCATCACGGGTCGCTGTCAGGTATGGATGCGGTCGTGATTGGGCGCTCCAACATCGTGGGCAAGCCGATGGCGCAACTGCTTCTGGGCGACAGCTGCACCGTGACCATCGCGCACAGCCGGACGAAGAACCTGGCCGACGTGGTGCGCCTTGCCGATATCGTGGTTGCCGCCGTTGGTCGCCCGGAAATGGTACCGGGCGATTGGATCAAGCCGGGCGCAACCGTGATCGACGTTGGCATCAACCGCGTCGACGCGCCGGAGAAGGGCGCGGACAAGACCCGTCTGGTGGGGGATTGTCATTTTGCCAGCTGTACCGAGGTTGCGGGCGCGATCACGCCCGTACCCGGCGGGGTTGGACCAATGACAATTGCCTGCCTGCTGGCCAATACCGTGACCGCCTGTTGCCGCGCCAACGGCCTGCCGGAACCCGAGGGGCTGACTGCCTGACGGCAGCCCCACCTAGCCTCGGGTTTTCGGGATCGGCACCATGGTGCCGGTCATTAGGGCGATCTGCTTTTCGCGCCCGTCGGTCACCGCGAACACCTCTGACAGGACAACGATCAAACGCTTGCCCGGGCGCACGACACGGCCCCGCGCGATCAGCCGGTCGCCCACGGCGGGGGCCAGAAGGTTGATCTTGATTTCAGAGGTCACGACATCGCTGTCCTCGGGAAGCAATGTCAGCGCGGCATAGCCTGCGGCGCTATCGCCGATGGAAAAGGTCAGCCCGGCATGGCCGAACCCCTGCTGTTGGGTCGCAAGCGGCAGGATCGGCGCCGAGATCTCGATCTCTCCGGGCGCGACGCGGGTCAGTTTTGCGCCCAGCGTCTGCATCATCGCCTGCCGGTCAAAGTTTTCGCGGATTCGGATGTCGAGATTGGTCATGGGGTCACTGACCACGGGTAAGCGTGCCACGCAAGGGGGCGAGCCTGTGCACGGGCAACCGGGCCATGGCGCTGCCGGTCAGGATCACCTCTGCTGCGGGCGACATCAGTCCGGCAAGGGCTGGCGCATCGACGAAAAGCCCCCCGGTATAGGCCCCATAGGCCGGCAGGATCAGCCGTCGGTCGTCAAACAGGAAACAGGGCCGCGCAACGGCCCGACCACGCAACGCCAGCCGAACCTTGGGGTGGTAGTGTCCCGAGACCTCGGCCGCCGCCATCGGGGTCGCGATGTGACGAAAGACCAGCCCGCCTTGCGCAAGCTCTGCCCGGTGACTGCCGCCAAGGTTGACCGGCCCGGGATCGTGGTTGCCAGCAATCCAGACCCAATCAACCCCCGCCTGCATTCGTGTCAGCAACAGCAGATCCGCCTCTGGCAGCACTGTGTCGGCATCAAGGAAATCAAAGCTGTCCCCAAGGCAGATCACCTGCCGCGCGCCTGTGGCGGACAGGTCGTCTGACAGCCGCGACAGAGTTTCGCGCGCGTCATACGGCGGCAGCGCCGCGCCGCCCAGCCGAGCCACCCGGGCAGACTTGCCAAGGTGAAGGTCGGCCACGATCAGACAGCCGGGGTCCGGCCAGAACAGCGCGCCGGATGGCAATGCTCGCAGATCGGCATCGGCAAAGGTGAAGGGCAGGGTGTTCATGTTGCGTTCCATGCCGCGATCCTGCGCAAACCGCAAGTCCCAAGGCCACCGCGCCCGTGCAAGGCGTGCCCGCCAGCGGTACAGGGATTGGGAAAATCCGCCTGAATCGTTGACAATAGTGGTGCAAAGATTGTGTCTTTAAAGAAAAAAACAGGGACGGGTCGCGTGCTGGCAGGACAACCCTGCCACAACGCCGGTTTGGAGGCATGCTGAATGTCGGGGGTCTGATCGGCCTGCCGCGCATCTTTCGTAGATGCCTGACCGCTATTACTGTTTGACGTGCCTTTGCCGTCGGCCCGCCATGGGTCGGCATCCAACGAACGAAAGCGTGGACAGATTTGATGGTCGCATTCCTGGTGGTACTTTTCGGCATCCTGCTGCCTTCGGGCATCATGGCGTTTTCGGCAGGGAATGCGAACCTGCAAAGTGTGCTTTCGCTGTCTGCCGGGGCAAGTGGGTTTTCCCTGATGGCCATCAACATGTTCCTTGCCACCCGGCCCCGCGGGATCGAGGCGCTGGCAGGCGGCCTTGACCGGCTTTACCAACTGCACAAATGGACTGGTGTCGGGATTGTCGTGTTCATCCTGTTTCACGAGTCGGTCGGCATGGATTTCGACGGTGAAATCGTCACCTCCGGTCTTGCCAAGACGGCCGTCGATGCGGCCGAACTGGTCTATCCTGCTTTCCTTGTCCTGATCGCGGTCAGTTTTTTCAAACGCATCCCGTATCAGAAAATCTTCAACCGCGATGTGTTGCCCTATCATTGGTGGCGCTGGTCGCACCGGGTATTGGGGGGCTTGTTTTTTGTGGTCGTGTTCCACCAGTTCTTCGTCAAGGTGCCTTTCACCATGAACGCGTTGGCGGGACAGTACCTGAACACGATGGCGCTGATCGGTATCCTCAGCTTCCTTTATACCCAGTTTCTGGCGCCGTTCCGCGCGCGGGGCTATACCATCACGAGGGTGGAAAAGCACCCGGCTGCAACGATCATTGATGCCAAGCCGAAGGGCCGCGGCATCCGCCCGCGCCCGGGGTCTTTTGCCGTAATCTCGATTGCGCGCAGCGGGTTGCGCGAACCACACCCGTTCACCGTGTCGGGGTCTGGTCCGAATGGGGAAATCCAGTTTTCGATCCGGGGTCTGGGCGATTACACCCGTCGAATCCGCGAAACCGTGCAGGCAGGCGATAAGATGTCGGTCGAGGGCGGTTATGGCCGGTTTGACTATCGCAAGGGCAAGCAAGACCAGCTTTGGGTCGCCGGCGGCATCGGCATTACCCCTTTCCTGGCCTTTGCCGATGCGCTGACAGGTGCGGAAAACCGGACTATCCGTCTGGTCTATGCCGTGGCAAAACCGGAAGAGGCGGTGGGTCTGGACAGGCTGAAGGCCGCGGCGGAACGCTGCCCCGGGTTCAGTTTCGACCTGCATGTCAGTTCGACAGACGGACGTCTGAACGCCGAGGTTCTGGCAAGCAAGGCACCGTTCGACCTGACCCGAGCCGGCTTGTGGTTTTGTGGCCCCGCCCCCATGCGCGCGGCATTGATTTCAGGGCTGAAGCAACTGGGGAAATCCCCCGCGGCGGTCCATTTCGAAGAATTCGAGTTTCGTTGAGAGGAAACGCGGTATGAAACATATTTTCCTGACCGGGATCGCGGCTTGCGCGCTGGCCTCTGCCAGCGCCGCCAGCACCGGAGAACTGTTTGCCGACGGCGAATTCGCGGGCTATCAGCCCAATATCGAAAACGGCAAGGTGATCTTCAACGCTGCCGGATGCGCCACCTGTCACGCGGTCGATGGCGACGACACCATCCTGGCCGGTGGGCAGGCAATCACGACAAAATTCGGCGACCTGTTCGCCCCGAACATCACCGCCGACCCGAAGGAAGGCATCGGGGGCTGGACCAATGCCCAGTTCCTGAACGCCTTGATGCGGGGTGTCTCGCCCGACGGCGATACGTATTTCGGCGCGGTCTTTCCCTATCCGTCCTATGCCCGGATGAAGCCCGAAGACGCGCTGGACCTGCGCGGCTACATGGCGACGCTGCCCACATCGGACGCGCCGTCGCGTGAACACGACATCAGCTATATGAGCCAGACGATTCTGGATCTGTGGTCGTCAGGCCGCGACCCGATGACGCCAATGGCCGATGCGCAGATGGCGCGTGGTCAGTACCTTGTCGAAGCCGTCGGCCATTGCGCCGAGTGCCACACTCCGCGCGACACAGGCTATGGGTTCAAATACGAACTGGATATGTCACGCCCTTATCAGGGCGAGGTCGGGCTGCTGGGGGAATACGCCCCCGACATCACCGGCGCGCGGCTGAAGAAATTCGGTGCCGCTGCCTTTGTCGTCGGTGCCATGGCCGAGGCGAAGAAGCTGAACGGCAACCCGATGACCGCGCCTTCCATGCGCCGCATCGCGCGGCTGACGGCCAACCTGCCGGTGGAAGACCGGGCCGCGATCTATGCCTACCTGACCGGCGAGGCGGTGGACCCGGCAGCCTTCCCGCAGGCGGCAACCGCCCCGGTGCAGGTGGCCCAGAGCATCGCTGCGTCCACACCCGGCGTTGTGGTGTCCGATGCTGCGCCCGCCGCGACGGATGTCAACATCATCCCCGACCTGACCGGCGCCAAGGCGCTGATGGCGCGGGTCGATGCCTATTGTGAATCGCAAGAACCGGTGCAGCCCGAACTGGCGCCAGCCCCGGCCCCGGTGGCCGCCGTGGCTGCAGGCCCCGATCCGGCGCTGACGAAACAGGTCGACCAGGTGATCGAAACCTATTGCCGCAGCTGCCATGCACCTGGCAAGACCTATGCCACTGCCTTCCCGACCGGCGATATCGCCGACATGCCGTTTGACGAAAAAATCCTGCGCAAGGGCGATCCGGACGCGTCGCCGCTCTATGAATCCATCGCCTCTGGTCGGATGCCCTTGGGCCTGAAGATGAAGCCGGAAGAGGTGGATGCCCTGCGCCAGTGGATCGTCGCGCTTGGCGCCACCCCCGCGCCCGTCGCCACCCCCGCACCGGTGCAGGCGGTCGAACCCGCCGCCCGTCGCGATGCGGTGGCGCGTCCGTTGTTCGCGGGGTTCACGCGCAACGAACGGATGCTGGCCATTGCCGCCGACATCAATTCCGTCGAAGAACGCGACCGCCGGTTCATCCGCTATATCTCGTTCGCCAACACCCCCCTCGCCGAGGTCGATTGTTCCGAACAGGGCGCGCTGCGCAACCCGATGCACTACCTGCATGCGGGCTTCAACAAGTTCATCAACTCTGCCTCGACCGGTCCGCGCCCGGTGCCGATCACCCCGGTGGACGGGACCGAAGGCGCCATTGCCCGCATCGACCTGCGCGACTATGGCTGGGATGACGACCACTGGGCCGCGATCAGCACCGGGGTCTATACCGACCATGCGCGGCGTTCCGGTTTTGACCCCGCAGCCTGGCAGGACCTGGCCCGGGTCTATCCCTATGCGGTCGATCCGACCTCTGACCCGCTGCTCAAGGTGATTGCCGATGCAACCGGCGCGCCGGTGCCGCTGATGCGCGCCGACTGGATCACCCACGTCGTGTCCGAGGCGCCGTACTATGACATCCTGCTGGGTCTGACCGAACAGATCGCGGACCTGGAACACAGCATGGGCATCAATGTCGAACGCGAGATCCTGTCGCGTCGGATGATCCGTTCTGCCATGTTGCCGGGAGCGTCTGGTGTGTCCGATCACAACCGCATGCTGGAACGGTTCGACCTGCCCCGTGGCGGCTATTACTGGAAGTCCTACGACTTCGCCGGTGACGTGGGCGAGCAATCGTTGGCGCTGCACCCCGATGGCCCGGACGGCATGAACGGCACCGCTTCTGGTTTGCCGCCCTTCGAACACGACGGCGGGGAAATGATCTTTTCGCTGCCCAATGGTCTGCAAGGTTACTACCTGTCGACCAACAAGGGCGACCGTTTGCTGGTTGGTCCGGCGTCGATCGTGTCCTTCCGTACCAAACCCATCGGCAAGGGCGTGGAAATCGAAAACGCCCGGTCGTGTTTCGATTGTCACGCCAACGGCATGATCGCCAAGCGCGACCAGATGCGTGACCTGCTGATGAGCTCTCAGCGGTTCTCGAAGGACCAGTTGGACATCCTGACCGAGATCTATATCGACAACGACCGCCTGTCGGACATCTTCCGTCGGGACAGCACCGCCTTCCTGACCGCGCTCAGCCAGTTGAACGCGACCGAGATCAACGCCGCAGGCCGGATGACAAGCCTGAACGCACCGGATTCGGTGGGGGGTGGGGAAATCGTCACCTACCTTGCCGACATGCATTTCAACGCGCTGGATTTTGTGACGCTGGCGCGTGAATTCCACATGGATATCGACACGTTCAAGCAGCGCGCCCGCACCCTGGGCGATCCGACCCTGACGGTGATCGTCAACGACTGGATCGGTCGACTGGAAGGTGGGGCCAAGGTGCACCGCAGCGAACTGGAACTCTACTACGCCGATATTCTGGAACGCATGACCGATCTGCATGCCTATCGCGGTGGGGCGGTCCATGTGGCAGGCTATCAGCCCGAACCGGTGGCGCCTGCGGCCTATGAACAGCGGGTCGAACAGGCGGTGCATGCCGCAGTGGCCAAGCAGGCCGATCCGTATCAGCCAGCGGTGACCGCGCCGGTGACATATGCGCCGCCTGCGCCGCCCCGGGCCGACCGGCTGACCCTGTCGATCAACGTCCCCCGGACCGAGGTTTACGTGAACGACCTGCTGGAATTCACCGTCAGCGCCAACCAACGCTGCGAGTTGCAGATGTTCTATGTCGAGGCGACCAAGAACATCGAGGAACTGCCACCGCAGCTGCTTGGGCCGGCGTTCCTTGAACCGGGAGAGGTGCGCCGAATCCCCTACGACGGGTCGGGTCTGCAAATCCGGTTCGACGAGCCGGGAAAGGGCGAAACCATGCTGGCCTTCTGCCGGGTCGGTGGCCTTGGCTCTGCACGGATGACCGCGTCGGGCGCGCTGGATTATGCCAAGTCGCACTTCCAGCCGCTGACACGCGGGATTTCCATCGAAGCGGCCAAGAAGGTGGCCGAGGATGGCGGTGCCAGCGCCACCAACCACGTCACCTTCAACGTGCTGCCGTAAGGAGGAGGGCAATGAAACGTACAGGTCTTCTTTCTGTGGCGGCCTTGTCCGGCCTGGCCAGCCCGGCTTTTGCAGACGCGTGTTCCGATGCCCTGTCCCGCCTCAACGCCAGTTATGGCGGTGGGCAAGCGGCGATCTCCGCCGCTGCGGATGCGCTGAAAACCGGTGGGGCCTGCAACATTGAAACGGTGCTTAAGGCGATGCGCCAGACCTCTGCCGTGATTGCCCGCAAGGCCGGCGGGCTTGTGGCCGCGGGTGATCTGCAAGGGGCCGAGGCGATGCTGGCCAGCGCCCCGGCGCTGCATTGGGCGGTGCAGGCGGTGCGCGCCGATATCGCCGCGGCCCGTGGCGACCGGCAGGAGGCCGCGCAGCTTTACAACGCCGCGCTTGATACGATCACCGACCCCACGCTGACCGACCCCGATGCACGCCTTGTACCGGTGGCCGAACGGATCACCCGGCTGGCGCAGGAAAACATGATGCTGGCCGGGACGCTGTCGTCCTCGGTCACGCGGGGCGGGGCGGCCAGCGGCGTGCTGAAATCTGCCGTAAGGGGGATCTCGATCGAGGCGGCAGGTACCCAGCCGCCCGTACCGCCGCAGCCGGTGGCAGACAACGGCTACGCCCGCCCGCCGACGGCCCCGGCCACGGGGTACGCCGACGGGCAAACCGGGGGTGAGACACCGATGCCCGCATCCGACCCCTACGCCGGTAAACCCACGGCCGACTATGCCGTGGCAGATGGCGCGGCCAAGGCCAACAAGGCGATCTTCCTGCCGATCCGTTTTGCCTTCAATTCCGCCGATCTGGACGTGCAGGGCCTGTACGAGGCGGAATCGGTCGCGGCCTTCCTGAAGGCCAACCATCTGAAACAGATCACGCTGGTCGGTCATACGGACGAGATCGGCTCGGACGCGTTCAACCTGGACCTGTCGTTGCGTCGCGCGCAGGCGGTACGGGATTTCCTGATCCGGTCAGGGGTTACCGCCTATATCGCGGTCGAGGGGCAGGGTGAGCGTCAACCGCCCAAGCTGGTCGATCCGACCATTTATTCCGACGAGGAACGCCGCGCCATTGCCCGGAGGGTGGAACTTGTCCTGCAAGGCTAGGATCGCGGCGCTTGCCCTTGGCCTGACTTGCGCCGTCCCCGCGTGGGCGGCGCAGTTCGGTCTTGTGGTGGGGATCGACGATTACCGCCATTTCCAGAAATTCCCGGTCCCTGCAGGCGAATTGTCCGATCTGGAAGGCGCGGTCAACGATGCGCTGCGCATCGCCAGGGCCATGCGGCAGATGAAGATCGACCTGCCCGACAGCCGCCTGCTGATTGACGCTGCCGCGACCGAACAGGGGTTCCTGAACGCCTGGCGGTCGATGCTGGCGCAGGCCGCGCCGGGGGATACGCTGATTGTCACCTTTTCCGGCCATGGCGGGCAGGAAAAGGAAATCGCCGCCCCGTTCGATGAAACCACCGACGGGCTGGACGAAACCATCATGTTTCACGATTTCGACCCGGCCAACCCGCGCATCGGGCGGCTGTCCGATGACCAACTGCGCGAGGTCCTGTCAGAGGCGGCGGCCTTCAACGTGATCTGGGTGATGGACAGTTGCCATTCCGCCGGGCTGACGCGGTCGGCCAATCCCGGGGCGATTGGGCTGACCCGCAATGGCGGGGTCTGGGATATCCCCGTCGAACCGGTCGAGGGTGAGGTTCAGGCGACCCAGGGCGACGACGAAAGCGACGCGCTGCCCAACGTCACCCAGATCCTGGCCACCGCCAGCGAAGACCGGCTGGTGACCGAAACCCGGTTCGACGACCGCCCGCACGGCGCCCTGTCGTGGTTCTTTGCCGAGGCGATCACCGGCGCCGCTGATACAAACGGCGACGGCGTCATGACCCGGGCAGAGATCGCGGATTTTCTGGAAGACCGGGTGTTCACCCACATGAACCAGAACCAGCAGCCACGCATCTTGCCGCGTGGGGACGCAACCCGGTTGTTGTCGCTGACCGGGGCCCCGCCGCCCCCGCCCCCGGTGCAGGGCGGGCTCGACGGCGTACCGATCAAGTTCGTTGGCGCACCGCCGCCAGGGCTGGCAGAGGGCAGTTTCAAAATTGTCGACACCTCGCCCAAGCTGGTGTTCCAACAAACCGCGGCGGGCTGGGACGTTTTCAATCACACGGGGGATCGCGTCACATCGATCCGGGACAACCCACAACGCATGATCGCGCGTGCCCGCGCACTGGATCACCTGCAAGACGCCAAGAAACGCGACGTGCCGCCGGTGCGCATCACGCTTGGCCAGGATGCGACGACGCAGCGGATCGGCAGCATCGTGGGGTTCAGCTTTACCCCGCCGACGCCGGACCACGTGTTCCTGACCCTGTTCAACATCGCCAGCGACGGAACGCTGCAGTACCTGCACCCTGGTGCGGGCCCGGCGGAACGGCCTGTCGACGCGCAGGGCTTTCCGATCCGGTTCCAGGTCACGCCGCCCACCGGGGCGGACCAACTGGTCGCCGTTTTCTGCACCCGCCCGCCCCTGGACCTGCGCCGGGCGCTGCAACAAATGGACGGGCAGACCGTTCCGGCCGACGATACCCTGCCCGGATTGCTGTCGCGTGGCGATTGCCAGGTCGGGATGACCGGGCTTTTCACGGAAGGATAAGGGATGTTGGTGCGCCTTGTATGGGTTCTGCTTGCGCTGACGCTTGGTCAGGTGGCCAGCGCGGCGGACCGCGTTGCGCTGGTGATTGGCAATTCGGCCTATCAGAACGCCAGCCGGTTGGCGAACCCCGCGAACGATTCCCGCGCAATCGCCGACAAGCTGACGAGCCTGGGGTTCGACGTGACCCTGCAGGAAGACCTGAACGGGCAGGGAATGCGCATGGCGTTGGGACAATTCGCGGAAAGCGCGCTGCGCGCCGATGTCGCGCTGGTATTCTATGCGGGCCACGGGATCGAGATGAGCGGCCGCAACTACCTGATCCCGGTCGATGCCCAGATGCGGTCCGAGGCGACGGCGCAATTCGAGGCGCTGGCGCTGGACGACGTGATTTCCGCCGTCAACCAGGCCGGGCGGCTGGGCATCGTGATGCTGGATGCCTGTCGTGACAACCCGTTCGCAAGTGCGATGCAGCGCAATTCCGGCACCCGGTCGATGTCGCGTGGTCTCGCCCCGATCTCGGTCGAGGGGCAGGATGGGCTGGTGGTCAGCTTTGCCGCGCAGGAAGGCAGCACCGCGGCCGATGGCGATGGCCAGCACAGCCCCTATACTGCCGCGCTGTTGCAGGTGCTGGACGAACCGGGGCTGGAGGTCGGGCGGGTTTTCCGCAAGGTGCGCGCACAGGTGCGCGAGGCGACGGGCGGTGGCCAAGTTCCTGTCGAACGCACGCAACTGCCAGACGAGGCGATCTATTTCGTTCCCCCCGGTTCAACCGTCGCGGTCATGCCCGGTGTGGCCCCGGCACCTGCTGCGACCGTCCTGGTGGCCGATCCGATGACGGTGTACCTTTCCGCGGTGCAAAGCGGGCAACCGGACCCCTTGGCCAATTTCATCGCTGCCTATCCGGACCACCCCCGCGCCGATGACGCGCGGGCGTTGCTGCTGTCTTTGCAAGACGATGCCTACTGGACGCAGGTCAAGAGTGACGGCAGTGAAAGCGCGCTGCGCCGCTACTTGATCGCCTTTCCCGACGGCCACCACCAGGCAGAGGCAGAGATGCGCCTTGCCGCGCTTGCGCCGCCGAAGGCTCCGGCTGTCCCTGCGCAACCAACGCCCCTGCCACCGCAGACCCAGCGCGGTGATGGTGCCGCACCCAGTTTGGGCCGCGCCAGTTTCGATTGCGGCAAGGCGCAGACCACCGTCGAACTGGCGATTTGCGGCAATGCCACTCTTGCCGATCAGGACGGTACGCTTGGGCAGGCCTACAAGACCGCGCTGTCTCGGGGGTATGTCACGCGTGCCGAACAAGTGCTGTGGCTGAAGCTGCGGGAAACCGTTTGCGCCGGGGTGGGCTAGCGCGTGAACGACTGCGTCGGTACGGTGACGGCGGATCGTGTCACCCTTCTGCGCAATGGCCAGCGCAATGGTACCATTGCACCAGGATATGACTGCCGCCGTGCCACGACCACGCTGGAACATGCGATTTGCGGGCATGACATCCTCGCGCGGCAGGACCAGATGCTGTTGCAGACGTACCGCGGTGCCAAAACCCGGGGCGCGCAGGCGGTACAGTATCAGGGGGACTGGATCCGCTGGCGCGAACAGACCTGCGGGGCCATGTCGGGCGCGGATATGCTACAGTGCATCGGCAAGGCAACCGATGACAGGATCGCCCAGTTGATCCGCTAAGACGAAAGGATACCCCATGCGCGTTATTGCCCTTTCCCTGACGTTGCTGTTGCTGGCCACGGGTGCCATGGCGGACAAGCGCGTAGCGCTGGTGATCGGCAACAGCAGTTATCAGAACGCGACACCGTTGGCCAACCCGGCCAACGACTCCCGTGCGATGGCCGACAAGCTGTCCCAGCTTGGGTTTGATGTGATGCTGCGCGAAAACCTGACCGGGCAGGGGTTCCGCGTCGCGCTTGGGGAATTCGCCGAAAAGGCGTTGGGGGCGGATCTGGCGGTGGTGTTCTATGCCGGCCACGGCATCGAGATGAGTGGCCGAAACTACCTGATCCCGGTCGATGCCCGGATGAATTCCGAGGCGACGGCCCAGTTTGAAACCGTGTCGCTGGATCTTGTCCTGTCGACGGTACAGCAGGCAGGCAAACTGGGCATGGTGCTGCTGGACGCCTGTCGTGACAATCCGTTCCTTGGCAGCATGGAACGCACCAATGGCACGCGCTCGCTGTCGCGCGGGCTGGCGCCTGTGTCACTGGAAGGGCAATCGGGCATGCTGATCAGTTTTGCCGCAGAGGCCGGGCAAACCGCCGATGACGGCGCCGGCGAACATAGCCCCTATACCACCGCGCTGCTGGATGTGATGGACGAGCCGGGGCTTGAGGTCGGACGCATGTTCCGCAAGGTCCGCGCAAAGGTGCGCGAGGATACCGGCGGGCGCCAGGTGCCGATCGAACGCATGCAACTGCCCGATGAATCGATCTACCTTGTCGCCGCCGCCCCGCCGCAGGGCGGGCCGGTGACCCCCGTTCCAGCCGGGCCGACCACGCCGGTTCTGCCGCCGCAGGTCGACGATCCGCTGGTCGTGTTTCTTGATGCGGTGCGCAGCGGTCAGCGGGCCGACCTTGAGGCGTTCATCTCGCGCTATCCCGATCATCCGCGGGCCGCCGATGCCCGCAAGCTGCTGCTTGATATGGCGGACAAGGAATTCTGGGACAGGACGCTTGCCGATAATACGGCGGATGCCTACCGGACTTACCTACTTGTCTTCAGCGACGGGCGGTTCGCCGATCAGGCCAAGGCCCGGCTGGCCGCGCTGCAACCGCCGCCCAACCCGCCTGTGGTGGTCACGCCGCCGGTGACGCCCGCCCCGCCGCAGGTAACGACCGCGCCGCGGACACCCGGCGTGCGCACCGCCTGTACCGCGCTCAACGGCACCTGGTCGGTCACCAACATTCGCAGCAATGACACGCTTTTCGTTCGGACCGGCCCCGGAACGAGCTATGGCAAGATCGCAGAGCTGCCTTACAACGCCAACGGTATCACCAACGTGTCCTGCCGCAGCGACGGCTGGTGCCAGTTCACCTATGGCTGCATCTCGGGCTGGGCGTTCGGCGGCAAGTACATGCGCAACGGACTGGGCGGTCAGGCGTCTTCCGGCTGGTCCGGGGTATATTCCGTGACTGACCACCCGTTGGATCAAAAGCTGAACGTGCGCCTTGGGCCGGGCACGCAGTATGACGTGACCGCGGAACTTCCCGCGACAGCGTCTGGCGTGCGCGTCTACGATTGCCAGAAAGAAGACGGCTATCGCTACCGCTGGTGCGCGCTCAGCTGGGGCCAGATCAACGGCTGGGCGTACGGGCGTTACCTGATGAACGCCCGCGGTGCAAAGCCAACGCCCTAGGTTACAGGCATCCGGCCATGGCGCTGCCCATGGCGGTCAGCAGTTGCGGGTACAGATCAGGGCCGGGGGCGAGCGTGCTGCCCAGCGGGTCCAGTTCTGCGGTGCGGGTATCGGTTCCTTCGGTTACCGTGGCCACCAGCCCGGCGTTGAACTGCGGCTCGGAAAACACGCAACTGACGCCAAGATCTTTGACGGCGTGCCGGATCTCGGCCAGCCGTGCCGGCCCCGGTGCGGTCGCATCCCCCAGAGAAATCGAGCCAGCGGCCGACAGGCCGAACCGCTGTTCGAAATATTGGTAGGAGTCGTGGAAGACCACGAAGCTCTGCCCTGCCACGGGCGCCAGCTGTGCCGCGACAGAGGCGCTGGCAGCGTCGATCCTGGCCCGCGCGGCGTCCGCGTTCTGGCGGTAGGTGGCCGCGTTGTCCGGGTCGCGTTGCGCCAGCGCCTCGGCCATCGCTGTCACCCAGACCTTGCCGTTTTCCGGGTCCAGCCAGGCATGCGGATCTGTGTCGGGGAACATGGCGTCCTGTGCGTGATCGTCGTCGGCTTTCTCGTCATGCGCGTGGTCGTCATGCCCGTGGTCGTCATACCCGTGATCGTCATGCCCGTCCACTTCCTCCGGGGCGTGGCGGTGCTTTTCAAACGTCGCGCCAAGACGGAAAGGCAGCGCCGTCGTACCTTGCGTGTGCAGCAGCTCTACGATCGTCGCATCGTCGGCCAGCGTGTGAATCGCCTCTTCCATCCAGGGGGTCAGGTCGGGGCTGACCCAGAACACCACGTCGGCCTGTTCCAGCGCCCGCGCCTCTGACGGGCGCAGGGCATAGCCATGCGGCGATGCGCCGGGCCGCAGGATCACGGACGGTGCGCCCACCCCCTCCATCACCATCGCGGCAAGCGATTGCACCGGCCCGATATCGGTGGTGACGCGCGGCGCTTCGGCCAGCGCAGGCGTGGACAGCAGGGCAAGAATGGCCGTGGACAGGAGGGGGCGTAGCATGAGGAGATCCTGTTATAATGTAACAACGAGAGCGGTTGATAAATGAGATAGTATAACATATCAACCCCCAAACATGCGGTGCAGGAGACAGGCATGGACACCATCGGATTCGCCAAGCACGACCACGCGGCCTGCATCCAGACCGCGATTGCCACCGCGCGCGACCAATGCAGCGCGAACGGTCTGCAACTGACCCCTGCGCGCGAGCGGGTGCTGGAAATCCTGCTGTCCGAACACCGGGCAATGGGGGCCTATGAAATCCTTGAGATCCTGCGCAACGAAGGGTTGGGGTCGCAACCGCCCGTGGCCTATCGCGCGCTGGATTTCCTGGTCAGCCATGGCTTTGCCCACAAGGTCGAAAAGCTGAATGCCTTTGTCGCCTGCAACCATCCGGGCCAGGATCACGCCCCCGCGTTCCTGATCTGCCGGATCTGTGGATCGGTTGCCGAAACCGCCGCCGTGCCCAAGGACAGCCTGCTGGGCGACACCGCCCGCGCCGCAGGTTTCGTCATTGAGAAGGTGGTGATCGAGGCAGAGGGCCTGTGTCCCAACTGCCGGGGAAAGGCCGCAGCATGAACACGCTGGTCTCGATCAAGGGGCTGAACGTACGGTTGGGGGCGCAAACCGTACTACATGCCGTCGATTTCGAAATCGCGCCCGGGGAAATCGTGACCATTGTCGGGCCCAACGGGTCGGGCAAATCCACCCTGCTGCGTACCATCGTGGGGGCGCAGGCCCCGACCGCGGGCAAGGTGACGCTGAAGCCGGGGCTGCGCATCGGCTATGTTCCGCAGAAACTGCATATTGACCCGACGCTGCCAATGACCGTGCGCAGGTTCCTGGACTTACCGCGCCGGGTCAGCGATACCGACGCGTCGGCAGCGCTTCAGGAAGCCGGGGCCGGCGCGCTGGAAACCCGACAGATGAGCGGGCTGTCTGGCGGCCAGTTCCAGCGCGTTCTTCTGGCCCGCGCGATCCTTGCGAGGCCCGACCTGCTGATCCTGGACGAGGCGACGCAGGGATTGGACCAGCCCGGCTCTGCCGCCTTCTATCGCAAGATCGAGGAGGTCCGGAACGACCTGGGCTGCGCGGTGTTGATGGTCAGCCACGAATTGCACGTGGTCATGGCAGCCTCTGACCGGGTGGTCTGCCTGAACGGTCACGTCTGCTGCCAGGGCGAGCCCGAACATGTCGCGTCGGCCCCGGAATACCGGGCGTTGTTCGGGACCGGGACAAAGGGCGCGCTGGCGCTTTACCGGCATGAACACAGCCACGACCATCACCACGATCACGACCATCCCCATCCCGAGATCGCGCAATGACCTTCCTCGACAGTTTCCTGATCCGCGCCGCGCTGGCCGGCGTTGGCGTTGCGCTGGCCGCGGCCCCTTTGGGCTGTTTCGTGGTCTGGCGCCGGATGGCGTATTTCGGCGATGCCACGGCGCATGCGGCAATCCTTGGAGTCGCGGTATCACTGGCGTTTTCGATGTCGGTCTTCACCGGCGCGCTTGTGATGGCGCTGATCATGGCCATCGCGGTGTCGACCCTGTCGGGGCGCGGATATGCCATGGACACGCTGCTGGGTGTGCTGGCCCATTCGGCGCTGGCCTTCGGGCTGGTGGCCGTGTCCTTTCTGCAGGGCGTGCGGATCGACCTGATGGCGTATCTTTTCGGGGATATCCTTGCGGTATCGCGGGCCGATCTGGGCGTGATCTGGGGCGGGGCGGTTCTGGTGCTGGCGTTGCTTTGGTGGCGCTGGTCGGCCTTGCTGACGTCAACGCTGAACCCCGACCTGGCCTATGCCGCCGGGATCGACCCGAAGCGCGAACAACTGGTGCTGACTATGGCGCTGGCGGTGGTGGTTGCCGTGGCGATCAAGGTGGTCGGCGTTCTGCTGATTGCTGCGCTGCTGATCATCCCCGCCGCCGCCGCGCGCCCCTTTGCCGCCACGCCGGAACGGATGGGCCTTTACGCGGCGATTGCCGGGATCGGGTCGGCCCTCGGGGGGCTGCAACTGTCTTTTGCCTATGACACGCCAACAGGGCCAACCATCGTCTGTGTCGCGGCGGGGTTGTTCGCGGTGGCAAGCCTTGTGTCGATGGTTCGGCGCGGGGTGCAGGGCTAGGCCGCGCGCACCGGGTCAGGCGACCATCCGCTCGGCTTTTTTCAGGTCGACGGACACCAGCTGGCTGACGCCCTGTTCCTGCATCGTGACGCCGAACAGCCGGTCCATCCGTGCCATGGTCACGGCGTGGTGGGTGATGATCAGGAACCGGGTGTCGGTGCGGCGGCACATCTCGTCCAGCAGGTCGCAGAAACGGGTGACGTTGGCATCGTCCAGCGGGGCATCGACCTCGTCCAGCACGCAGATCGGGGCGGGGTTGGCCAGGAAGACGGCAAAGATCAGCGCCAGCGCGGTCAGCGTCTGTTCGCCCCCGGACAGCAGCGACAGGGTCGACAGTTTCTTGCCCGGCGGCTGGCACATGATCTCCAGCCCGGCTTCGAGCGGGTCGTCGCTTTCGACCATGACAAGGTTCGCCTCGCCGCCGCCAAACAGGTGCGTGAACAGCAGCGAGAAGTTGCTGTTCACCTGTTCGAACGCGGTCAGCAGCCGTTCGCGCCCTTCGCGGTTCAGGCCGGAAATGCCCGCGCGCAGGGTCTTGATCGCCTCTTCCAGGTCCTGCTTTTCGGCGATCAGTGTGTCGTGTTCGACCTGCACCTCCTTGGCGTCTTCCTCGGCCCGCAGGTTTACGGCACCCAAGGCGTCGCGCTGGCGTTTCAGGCGGTTGACCTCGGCGTCCAGCGCTTCGCTCGCAGGCATGCTGTCGGGGTCCGCATCGACACTTTCGAGGAGCTTGTCCGGCGACATCTCGGTTTCTTCGACGATCCGCTGGCGAGCATAGCTGGCGGTCTCGCGGGCGGCATCGGCGCGGGCTTCGGCGCGGGCGCGGGTTTCGCGCGCTTCGGATGCGGCGCGTTCGGCGGTGCGTTCGGCCTGCTCTGCCTCGCGCAGGCGGCCTTCGCCGGCCGACAGCGCATCGGCGGCGGCAGCGCGGCGGGCCTCTGCCGTTGCGATGGCCTTGCCCAGTTCGTCGCGCTTGGCGGCCAGTTCCGAAGGCGCCTTCGACGCCTCGGCCAATTCCGCCTCGGTTGCGCTGCGGCGTTCGGCCAGTTCGGCACTGCGCTTTTCGGCGGTGTCCAGCCGGTGACGCCAGCCCGACAGGTCCTTGGTCACCTGCTGTGACCGGCCCTTGCGCGCCTCGCCTTCGCGGCGGATTTCATCATGGGCCGAACGCTTGGACATCATCGTCATCCGCGCCGCCTCGACCGTCATACGCACGTCTTCCACCTGTGCGCGGGCGGCACCCAGATCGCCCAGATCGGCCATGGCGCGCTGGGCCTCTTGCACCTGGGCGCGGGCGGCGGTGGCTTCGTCCTCGTGCCGTGTGACGGCCATGGCCAGGCTTTCCAGCTTGCCCTCGGCAAGGTTCTGGTCGGCCTCTGCCCGGCTCAGCATCCGGCTGGCCTGTGTCACGGCGGCATCGGCCTCGCGCCGGGCCTGGCGGGCGTCCTTGTCGGCCTGGGTCAGTTCCGCCAACCGTTTCGACAGGGCTTCGTGCGCATCGCGAGCCCCGTCAAGACGGGCGTTGGCGCGGGCGGTTTCCTGTTTCAGCTGTTCCAGCCGGTTCAGCTGTTCCAGCCGCAGCGCGGCGGCGGAAGGCGCGTCCTCGGCCCAGGCGCGATAGCCGTCCCAGCGCCACAGGTCGCCTTCCAGCGTGACAAGCCGTTGCCCGGGTTTCAGCGCGGCCTGCAGGCGTGGGCCGTCTTCGGGGCCAACCAGACCGATCTGCGACAGGCGGCGTTCCAGCACCTCGGGGACCGAGACATGCCGGGTCAGCGGAGTGACACCTTCGGGCAAGGGCGTTGGCGTGTCATAGCCGGGCAGCAACGTCCAGCCAGAGGGGCCGTCGGCCTCGACCTCGGGCGCGCGCAGGTCGTCGGCCAGTGCCGCGCCAAGCGCCTTTTCAAAGCCCTGTTCGACCTGCAAGCGGTCCATGACCTGCCCGCCCTCGGCGGTGTCGCGCTGCAACAGGCGCGCCAGTGCGGTGGTTTCGGCACGCAGGGCGTTGGCCTCGCCCTCGGCCTCTGACCGTTCGGCGCGGGCGTCGGCCTCGCGCTTCTGGGTTTCGGCGCGCGCGGCTTCGGCATCGACCAGCACCTTTTCGGCGCGTTCGGCCATGGCGTGGGCACGGGCCTGGTCGGCCTCGGCCATGACCCGGGCCTCTTTCGCGGCAGCCAGTGCCCGCTGGGCAGCCTCGACAGCCTCGCGGGCGCGGACCGCTTCGCCTTCGGCCTTGGCCTGCGTTTTCTGGCTGTCCGACAGGAATCGCTGCGCCGACTGGTGGCGGGCGGCAAGGCGGGCGACATCCTCGGTGATTTCGGTCAGATCGCTTTCGCGGGTCTGCAGCACCTCTGCCGCCTCGCGCGCGGCGTCAGACGCCATCGCCAGCTTGTCTTCGTGGCCTTCGCTGGCCTTGGCCAATTCGCGCGATTCCCATTCCAGCCGTTCGATGGTTTCGACCGCGTCGCGGTTCAGGCTGGCCTCGCGTTCCATGTCCTTGGTCAGCTGGTCGATCCGCCGGGTCAGCGTTTCGATCATATCCCTGGCGCGGGTTTCCTGGTCGGTCAGTGTGTCGCGCTGCACGCTCAGCCGTTGCAGCACGGCGGCGGCGATCGCCTCTTCCTCGCGCAGCGGGGGCAGGTCGGCGTCGCGCGCCTCGCGGGCCCTGGTGGTTTCGCGCGCGGCTTTCTCTGCCTGAGCAGCTTCGGTCACGCGCTGCCGCAAGTCATCCTCGGCGGCCTGGCGCTGGATATCGGCCTCTTTCCAGCGGCGGTAAAGCAGCAGGGATTCGGCGCGACGCAGTTCCTCGCCAATGGCGCGATAGCGGGCGGCCTGCCTCGCCTGCCGCGCCAGCGTGGTCAACTGGTTGGCCAGCTGTTCGATCACGTCGTCGACCCGCAGCAGGTTCTGTTCGGTGCTTTTCAGCTTCAACTCGGCCTCGTGCCGGCGCTGGTAAAGCCCGCTGATCCCGGCGGCTTCTTCCAGGATGCGGCGACGGTTCTTCGGCTTGGCATTGATCAGTTCCGAAATCTGCCCCTGCCGCACCAGAGCGGGCGAATGGGCCCCGGTCGAGGCGTCGGCGAACAGCATCTGCACGTCGCGGGCGCGCACGTCCTTGCCGTTGGTCTTGTAGGCGCTGCCGATGTCACGAGTAATGCGGCGCACGATTTCCAGCGTGTCGCTGTCGTTGAACCCGGCGGGGGCCAGCCGTTCGGAATTGTCGATATGCAGGCTGACCTCGGCAAAGTTCCGCGCCGCCCGGGTCGCGGCACCGGCAAAGATCACGTCCTCCATCCCGCCGCCGCGCATCGCGGTGGGGCGGTTTTCACCCATGACCCAGCGAAGCGCTTCCAGCAGGTTCGACTTGCCGCAGCCGTTCGGCCCCACGACGCCGGTCAGACCATCGGCGATGATCAGGTCGGTGGGATCGACAAAGCTTTTGAAGCCGTTGAGGCGCAGCCTGGAAAAGCGCAATTCGCAAGGTCCTGATTCCGGTTCCTGGGAAAGTGTTGGCGCTTGGCGGGTGCGAGTCAAACCTTTTGGGCCTTATTTCGCGGGTCGGCGCGGCCTTATCCACAAGATATTGCGCGTCCGGCGTTAACTTGACTTTGCAGCCGCGATGTCTTCGCCTGTCGCCCGCGATCCAGCCAAGGGGGACCCGATGACCGTTACAATTCGCAAGGCAGACCCGGCAGAGCCACAGGCCACCGCGCTTTTGCAGGCCAGCCACGCGCTGATGCGGTTGCTGTTTCCGCCTGAGGACAACTACTTTCTTGAAATCGAGGAATTGCGCGTGCCGTCGATCACGTTCCTGGTTGCCGAAGGGCCGGACGGTGTGGTGCTGGGAACAGGGGCGCTGGCGCGGAAGGATGGCTACGCCGAGGTCAAGTCGATGTTCGTGGCACCCGAAGCGCGCGGGCAGGGGGTTGCAGCCAAGGTCCTGCACGCACTCGAACAACTTGCGCGGGACGAAGACGTCGCCGTGATGCGGCTGGAAACCGGCACCTTGCTGGACGCGGCGCACAGGCTGTATGAGCGCCATGGTTTTGTGGCGCGCGGGCCGTTCGGTGACTACACCGAAAGTGCCAGCAGCCTGTTCTTCGAAAAGTCCTTGAGGGGCTAGCGGCAGCTTCCCTGCCCGCGCAGGACCCAACAGGCCGCGCGCGGTCTGCGCGCCATGCGGGGCGCCGGGTTGGCGCCGCAGGCCAGCCCCATGTGCATCATCGACGGATCACCCTGTACCCAGCCGACCGTGCATCCCGTCACCTGCTGGGTGGCCAGCACGCCCCGCCGGGCGACGGAGGCGAATCGCGGAAAGCGTTCGGGTGAAACGCGCATCACCTCTGCCACGCTGCCGCGCTGGCGGATCAGGAAATCACTTCCCCCGGCGCTGGCACGCGTGGCGGGGATACCGTGAAATCCTGGCCCTGCGGTGTTGCACGCGCCAAGGAAAATCAAGCAGATCAAAAGGGTTCTGGGCATTCCACAGGAAACGCCGACATCGGTTAAAAAAACCTGAATCTCAGAACCCACTTCTTTCTTTACATGCGAAGATTAGAATGTATTATACATCTCAATCTTGGAATGTAATGGGAACCAATCCAATGAGTGAAGCTCTCAAACGTCCGGCGGACAAGTATTCGCCGCTCTACTTCCTCGCCTCGCTGGGCGCTGGTGGTATCTCCGTGACCTTTTTCATGGTCTTTTTCTTCTGGGTGAAACACCCCGGTCAGCCCGTGCCGGTGTTCGAAGACATCATGGCCGCCTTCACCACCGGCTCGGTGCCGCTGAAGGCCGCGATCGTGATCGCATGGGTCGGCATTGCGGTGTTCGCCTTCCTCAATATCAAGTCGCTGATCTGGAACATTGGCGCGCTGAACCGCTTCAAGAAAACCGACGCCTATAAGGCGTTGCGCAATTCCAACGCGGAATCGACCCTGCTGGCTTATCCGTTGGCGCTGGCGATGACGGTGAACGTCGGCTTCATCCTCGGCCTCGTGTTCGTGCCACAGCTGTGGAGCGTGGTGGAATACCTGTTCCCGATGGCCATGGTCGCCTTCGGTCTGATCGCCGTGATCGCGTTCCGCATCATCGCCGATTTCCTGGGCCGCGTGCTGTCCAAGGGGGGCGTGTTCGACGTGACCGCGCACAACTCTTTCGCACAGATGCTGCCGGCCTTCGCCATCGCGATGATCGCTGTCGGCTTCTCTGCGCCTGCCGCGATGAGCACGGCAACCGTGACCGTGACCGCCAGCCTGATCATCTCGACCTTCCTGGGTGTTGCCGCAATCCTCTACACTGTGTTGGCGGCGACTTCGGCCATCAGCTCGATGTTGCAGCACGGCACCCATCGCGAAGCGGCCCCGACCCTGATGGTCGTCGTTCCGATCATCACCGTTCTGGGCATCATGTTCCTGCGTCAAGACCACGGCCTGCACACCACGTTCGAGGTGCACGGCGGGGCTGGTGAGACGATGATCTTCCTGGCGCGTCTGCTGTCGGTTCAGGTGGTCTTTCTGCTGCTGGGCATGCTGGTGCTGCGTCGCCAGGGGTACTTCAATGACTTCGTGATGGGGTCCAAGACCTCGCCGGGGTCTTACGCCCTGGTCTGCCCGTTCGTCGCCCTGTCGGTCATGACGCATTTCTTCACCAACAAGGGTCTGGTCGCAGCCGGTGCCATCGCCAAGTTCGGCGTGGCCTACTGGGCGCTGTCGGCCATCGCCATCGCGCTGATGCTGGTCGCCATCTTCCTGGTGTTCCGCCTGAACGCACAGCACTTTGGCAAGACCAAGCCGTCTGGCGCGGTCGCGGTTCCCGCCGAGTAAGGCTGACCGCGTCACTCGAGGGCCCCGGAGAAATCCGGGGCCTTTCTCGTGCGCGGATCCCTTGCCTGAACTGTTCTTTGGTCATATCAATTTACCAATCCAATGAAGAGTACCCCATGCCGTTCCAAAAGGTGCAGCCCGAGAAACTGTCCTCTGCCGTCACGCACCAGATCGAAAAGCTGATCCTGCGCGGTATCTTGCGCCCGGGGGAACGGCTGCCTGCGGAACGCGAACTGTCCGAACGGCTGGGGGTGTCGCGGCCTTCCTTGCGTGAGGCGATTGCCGAACTCCAGGCGAAGGGTCTGCTGACCACCCGCGCAGGCGCGGGGATCTTTGTTGCCGACGTGCTGGGATCGGCCTTTTCCGAGGCGTTGATCAAGTTGTTCGCCACCCATGACGAAGCGGTTTTCGACTACTTGTCGTTCCGTCGGGACATGGAAGGTTTGGCCGCCGAACGCGCGGCAAAGCTGGGCACCGATACCGATCTGGCGGTGATCCAGGCGGTCTATGACAAGATGAGCGCCGCCCATGGCAAGCGCAATCCGGCGGACGAGGCACAGCTTGATGCCGATTTCCATCTTGCGATCATCGAGGCCAGCCACAACGTGGTCATGCTGCACATGATGCGATCGATGTACCAGCTGCTGCGCGAAGGCGTGTTCTACAACCGCAGCATCATGTTCAAGCAGCGAATGACCCGCGACACGCTGCTGGATCAGCATCGCGCCATCAACGATGCGTTGCAGGCCCGCGACGCGGTCCGCGCCCGGAAGGCGGTCGAAACGCATCTGGACTATGTCGAAAAGGCGCTGCACCAGAATCGCAAGTCCGAGGCGAACGAGGAAATCGCCCGCCAGCGCCTCGAATACGAACGCAAACGGGGCTAGGCGCGGGGTTTATGCCGGTCGGTGGGCGTCATGGCGTGGCCACAGGTCCGACATCGATGCGGTGCGTCCGTCCGGCAGAACCACGCGCACATGGCTGCGGCGCATCTGTCGGGGTTCCGTCACGCCGACGGAATGGGCAATGGTTTCGACGTTGTGGATCATCTCTTGTGCATAGCGCGCAACCCGGTCTTGCTTGACCTCGACCACCAAGCCCTTTTGCAGGTGCGGGTCATGGGTTGTGATACCGGTGGGGCAGGTGTTGCGGTTGCATTTCAGCGCCTGGATGCAGCCCAGCGACAGCATGAAGCCGCGCGCCGAAACCACGAAATCCGCGCCTGTCGCCAAGGCCCAGGCGACGTCGCCGGGATTGACCAGCTTGCCGCTGGCGATCAGGCGCACCCGGTCAGCCAGCCCGAAACTGTGGCGCAGGTTGTCGACGATCGGCAGTGCCTCGCGGATAGACAGGCCGACAAGGTCGATCAAGGGCATCGGTGCGGCACCGGTGCCGCCTTCGCCGCCGTCGATGGTAATGAAATCAGGTGCGCTGTCGGCACCGCGTTTGCGTATGGCGACGAACAGCCCCTTCAGCGCATCCTCTGTTCCGATCACGGTCTTGATGCCGGTTGGCTTGCCTGTGACGTCGCGCACGCGGGCAATCATGTCCAGCAGGTCATCCCAGTCATCGACTTCTTCGTGGCGATTGGGTGAAATACTGGCCTGACCTGCCGGGATGTGCCGGATCGCGGCAATTTCCTCGGTCACCTTGCCGGCGGGCAGGATACCGCCCTTGCCGGGCTTCGCGCCCTGCGCCAGTTTGATTTCGAACATCCGCACCTGATCATGGGCGGCGATGGAGCGCAGCTTGGCATCGTCGAGCTTTCCGGAGTCGTCCCGAACCCCGTATTTCGCCGTGCCGATCTGGAAAACGATGTCGCAGCCGCCTTCCAGGTGCCAGGGCGACAGCCCGCCTTCGCCGGTGTTCATCCAGATGCCGGCCTTCTTCGCGCCGCGGCTGAGCGCGCGCACAGCCGGTTTCGACAGCGCGCCATAGCTCATCCCAGAGATGTTGAAAAACGACGGCGCGTGGTAAGGTGTGCGTGCACCCGGCCCGATCAGCCGGGGTTCGGTGCTGGCGAATTGTTCGCTGACCGGGGGAAAGGCCGCATTGGCGAAAAGCGCCGTGCCCGGGATCGACAGCGACCGGGTGGAGCCGAACGCCACCGTATTGCTGTCCCCCAGCGAGGCATGGTCGATCCAGTCCCGTTGTGCCCGGTTGAACGGCATTTCTTCGCGGTCCATGGCAAAGAAATACTGACGGAAGAATTCCCCCAACGTAGAAAAGATGTGCCTGAATCGCCCGATCACGGGATAATTCCGGCGAATCGCGTCGCGGGTTTGCGCCCGGTCGATCCAGAACATGACAAGCACGGCAAGGACCGCGATACCCATGACCGCGATGAACAAGACTGCGAGAAATTGTAGCGCATACATGGCAAAACCTGAGTCTGGGGTCGACATATTCGGAGAATTGCATAATTAGTCCGCAATGCACCTGTCGGGCACAGTGACAAGCTTGTCCCCGCAGGGCAACCAACACGACCGGGAGGAGACCCAATGAAGAAACTTCTGATAAGCTGCGCCTTGCTGCTGGCAACCCCCGCCATCGCACAGGACATGATCACCTATGACACCAGCGACAGCTTCGACGATGTGGTCTTCGGACTGGAAAGCGCGATCCTCGATGCCGGTCTGGTCGTCGACCACATCAGCCACACCGGCGACATGCTGGAACGCACCCGCGATGCGACCGGGTCGGATGTGGTTCTGTTCGAACATGCAGACATCTACAGCTTCTGTTCGGCGACGCTGTCGCGCGAGGTGATGGAGGCCGATCCGATGAACGTCGTGTTCTGCCCTTACGACATCTTCGTGATCGTGCGCCCGGAAACGCCCGACACCACCACCATCGGCTTCCGCACCTATCCCGACGGCGCGATGAAGAAGATCGAGGCGCTGTTGGATGGCATTGCGCGCACAGCAATCGGCCTGGATTGATCACGGCAGATCAAAGGCGCTGACGAAGTTGTCAGTGGAAGAATAGTCAGGGCGTGGCTTAGCGGGCCACGCGCCTGTTTCAACGGCGGGACCTGAAAAAACCGCGGTGAACCAAAGGCCCCGGGCCTCCGTAATCCTTCATGACGCAACCGAGACAGCGTCTTGATCTCATGAAGGAGGACGAAACATGTTCAAACGGACTTTGACTGCCCTCGCCGCAGCTGCTGCACTTGGCGCACCGGCTTTTGCCGATGGCCACGGTGGCATGAAAGACATCGTTGATATCGCCGCAGGCAACGACAGCTTTGAAACGCTGGTCGCGGCCGTGACCGCCGCCGGTCTGGTCGACACGCTGAAGGGCGAAGGCCCGTTCACCGTGTTCGCTCCCACGGATGACGCCTTTGCCGCGCTGCCCGCCGGCACGGTTGAAAACCTGCTGAAGCCGGAAAACAAGGATCAGCTGATCGCGATCCTGACCTACCACGTGGTGCCGGGCAAGGTGATGTCGACCGACCTGTCGGATGACATGGCCGCCGCCACCGTGCAGGGCAGCAACATCATGATTGACCTCGACAATGGCGTGATGGTCAACGATGCGTCGGTTGTGACCGCCGATATCGAGGCCAGCAACGGTGTCATCCACGTCATCGACAAGGTGATCCTGCCAAGCAACTGATGCCAGTCTTGCCGAACGACCGGGCGCCCCCTGACGGGGGCGCCTTTTCTACAGGGTGACGGTACCATCCACTGTGGTGACCGCCGCGCCACCGACAAAGATCTTGTCTCCGGCCCGGCGCAGGCTGATCCGTCCATCGCGTCCGACGCATCGGCCCTGCGTCGCGACATACCCCGCACCATCCGCAAGATCGCCCCGCGCGCTCAGGTATGCCGCCACCGATCCGTTGCCGCTGCCGCAGACCGGGTCTTCGGCGATGCCGTCGCCGGGGGCGAAAGACCGTACTTCGTAGGCCGACGGGCCGCTGTCATGGCGGCCAAAGACAGTGACGCCGGTAACCTGCAAGTCATGTTCCATCGCCGCAGAGCCGGGCAGATCGGGGGACAGGGCCAGAACCGTTTGCGCATCGGCCAGTTCCGCGACGATCCAGCGCGCACCGACATCGACCAGCACGGGTGGCTGTCCTTCGGCCGGCGTGCCGCCAAGGATGGCAGACAGGCGTGTCCGTTCCTCCATGTCCAGCGGGCGGATGTGCGCCGGCGGCAGTTGCAGTTCCAGCGTCGTCCCGTCGGTGGTGACAGGCACCAGACCTGCCGCGCATTCCTGCACCAATCGCCCGTCTTGCGGCGTCACCAACCCTGCCTCGATCAGCGCATGGGCGCTGCCCAGCGTCGGGTGCCCGGCAAAGGGCAGTTCGCTGCGCGGGGTAAAAATGCGCAGGCGATAGTCAGCATCCGGCAGCGTCGGGGCAAGGTGAAACGTGGTTTCCGACAGGTTCGTCCAGCGCGCAATCGCCTGCATCTGCGCGTCGGTCAGCCCATCCGCCTGCATGACAATGGCGACGGGATTGCCCTTGAACGGGGTGGCGGTGAAAACATCGACGATCTTGAACGCGCGCATGGGGGGCTCCGGGTCTGTCTGCTGCGGCGACACTAACCTGCCGCTGGGCAGGGGAAACCGGAAATCCGCCCGCTAGACGCGAAAAAGCCCGCCGGGTGGCGGGCTTTCCCTTTGGTGCGGCGTGGCCTTAGTGCACGGTGGCATCGTCCGGCTTGGGCGTGGTGGTTGCGCCCACGCGGTCGCCGATCAGCAGACCATCGGCCCCGGCGCTGACGACAATGGTGTCGCCGTCCTTGATATCACCGGCCAGCAGGGATTCCGCCAGCGGATCCTGCAGGCTGCGCTGGATCACGCGCTTGAGCGGGCGGGCCCCGAACACCGGGTCATAGCCTGCATCGGCCAGCCAGGTCTTGGCGCTGTCGTCCAGCTCCAGCCGGATATTGCGACCGGCAAGCCGTTTGACCAGACGCGCCAGCTGGATATCCACGATGCCCGACATGTCCTCGCGCTTGAGGCGGTCGAAGATGATCGTCTCGTCCAGGCGGTTCAGGAACTCGGGGCGGAAATGCGCCCGCACCGCGTCCATCACGTCGCGCTTGGCCTGACCGCTGTCAGCCCCGTCGGGCAGCTGGCTCAGCGCTTGCGACCCAAGGTTCGACGTCAGGATGATCAGCGTCTGTTTGAAGTCCACGGTGCGGCCCTGACCATCGGTCAGAACACCGTCATCCAGCACTTGCAGCAGGACGTTGAACACGTCCGGGTGGGCCTTTTCGACCTCGTCGAACAGCACGACCTGATAGGGCCGGCGCCGCACGGCTTCGGTCAGCACACCGCCTTCGTCGTACCCGACATAGCCCGGAGGCGCACCGATCAGACGGCTGACCGCGTGTTTTTCCATGAACTCGGACATGTCGATGCGCACCATCGCGTTGTCGTCGTCGAACAGGAATTCGGCCACGGCCTTGGTCAGTTCGGTCTTACCCACACCGGTCGGGCCAAGGAACAGGAACGACCCAAGCGGCCGGTTCTCGTCGTTCAGCCCGGCACGGGCTCGGCGCACGGCGTTGGCCACGGCGCGCACGGCCTGATCTTGACCGACAACGCGCTTGTGCAGCCCGTCTTCCATCCGCAGCAGCTTTTCGCGCTCGCCTTCCAGCATCTTGCTGGTCGGGATCCCGGTCCAGCGTTCGACCACCTGGGCGATCTGCTCTGGGCGCACGGCTTCTTCGACCATGACGTCGCCTTCGGAATTCTCGGCCTCGCCCAGCTTGCGCTCAAGCTCTGGGATGGTGCCGTATTGCAGCTCGCCTGCTTTGGCGAAGTCACCCTCGCGCTTGGCGATCTCAAGCTCGGCCCGGGCACGGTCCAGCTTTTCCTTCAGGTCGCGGGCTCCGGCCAGCTTGTCGCGTTCCGCCTGCCAGCGCGCGGTCATTTCTGCCGAGTGCTGTTGCAGGTCTGCCAGATCCTTTTCCAGCTTTTGCAAGCGGTCCTTCGATGCGTCGTCGTCTTCACGGCGCAACGCTTCGACCTCGATCTGCTTTTGCAGGATGTCGCGGTCCAGCGCGTCCAGTTCTTCGGGCTTGCTGTCCACGGCCATGCGCAGGCGGCTGGCGGCTTCGTCCATCAGGTCGATGGCCTTGTCCGGCAGGAAGCGGTCGGTGATATAGCGGTGCGACAGGGTCGCCGCCGCCACAAGGGCGCTGTCGGAAATCCGCACCCCATGGTGCAGTTCGTACTTTTCCTTGATCCCGCGCAGGATGCTGATCGTGTCCTCGACCGTCGGTTCCTGCACCATCACCGGCTGGAACCGGCGGGCCAGGGCGGCGTCCTTTTCGACGTGCTTGCGGTACTCGTCCAGCGTGGTCGCCCCGACGCAATGCAGCTCACCGCGCGCCAGCGCCGGTTTCAGCAGGTTGGACGCATCCATCGCCCCGTCTGCCTTGCCCGCGCCAACCAGCGTGTGCATTTCGTCGATGAACAGGATGATTTCACCCGCAGCGGCGGTTACCTCGTTCAGGATGGCCTTCAGGCGCTCCTCGAACTCGCCACGGTATTTCGCACCGGCGATCAGCGCCCCCATGTCCAGCGCAAGAAGCTTCTTGTTCTTCAGGCTTTCGGGCACGTCACCGTTGACGATGCGCAGGGCCAGACCCTCGGCAATCGCGGTTTTCCCGACACCGGGTTCCCCGATCAGGACCGGGTTGTTCTTGGTCCGCCGCGACAGCACCTGCATGGCGCGGCGAATTTCGTCGTCGCGGCCAATGATCGGGTCGATCTTGCCTTCGCGGGCGCGCTCGGTCAGGTCGAGCGCGTATTTCTTCAGCGCATCATAACCTTCCTCGGCCGACGCGCTGTCGGCGGTACGGCCCTTGCGGATGTCGTTGATCGCGGCGTTCAGCGCCTGCGCGTTGACGGCCCCGTCTTCCAGCGCCTCTTTCGCGGCGCTCTTGACCATGGTCAGCGCCATCAGGATGCGTTCGACCGGCACAAAGCTGTCGCCCGCCTTCTTGGCGATCTTTTCCGCCTCGTCCAGAACGCGCGCGGTGCCCTGGTCCAGGTAAACCTGACCTGTGTCGCCGCTGACCTTGGGACTCTTTGCCAGCTTGCCGTCAAGCGATTGCACAACGCGCTGCGCGTTGCCGCCCGAGCGGGTGATCAGGTTGCTGGCCATGCCCTGATCGTCGTCCATCAATGCCTTGAGGATGTGTTCGGGCGCCAGCTTCTGGTGCCCTTCGCGCATGGCGATGGTTTGTGCGGCCTGAATGAAACCACGCGACCGCTCCGTGAACTTGTCCAAGTTCATGGCTGTTCTCCTTCCGTTAAGCGCCCGGTCTTGAATTTGGCGGTGCCCGCTTTGCGGCACACCCCGGTTCCGGGCCTCAACAGAAAAATGGGATTTGCGCCGACCTGCTTCAAGAGGGTGTGATCACATTTTCAGACCTACGAGCCGCTTGACTTCGGCCGGCTCCGGGGGGCAATACGGCGCGATCCCAGCGAAAGGTAAGCCCGATGTCCGATGACCGTTTGATCGTCGCCCTTGACGTGCCCGATGCGCTGTCCGCGCTGAAAATCACCGATCAGTTGGGCGATGCCGTCAGCTTTTACAAGATCGGGCTGGGGATGTTGACCGGCGGCGGGCTGGCCCTGGCGAACGAGCTGAAGCACGAACACGGCAAGCGCATCTTCCTGGACATGAAGCTTTTCGACATCGGCATCACCGTGGAAAAGGCGGTGCGCGGTTTGGCGCAGTTCGATCTGGATTTCCTGACGGTTCACGGTGATCCGCATGTGATCCGCGCCGCCAAGGAAGGCGCCGCAGGCAAAGACCTGAAGATCCTGGGCGTGACCATCCTGACCTCGCTGGACCGCGCGGACCTGGATGATGGCATGATGGTGGCAGGTGACGTGCCCGATATCGTCGTCGAACGCGCCGCGCGCGCGTTTGAGGCCGGCGCGGACGGTGTCATCGCCTCACCGAACGAGGCGGCAGCGATCCGCGCGCTGCCCAATGCGGCCGGCAGGCTGATCGTGACCCCGGGCGTGCGCCCCACAGGCGCCGACAAGGGCGACCAGAAACGCATCGCCACTCCGGCTCAGGCCGTTGCCAGCGGCGCGGATCACATTGTCGTCGGCCGTCCGATCTGGAGCGCGGATGACCCCGTGGCCGCCGCCCGTGCCGTTCTGGACGAACTGGCGTCGGTCTAACCTCTCTGCCTCACGGGGAATCACACCTGCGTTTTCCCACTGGGGGGCGTTGTGAACGATACCCATCTGAATGTCGTGCCACCAAGGCATCGTGCAGTCAGAGGGAGTTCCGGTCATGCCCGAGAACGGCTTCAAATTGGAAAATATCCACTACAACCCGGCCCGCCGCGCATTCGAGGCGGTGGCCGCGCGCATTCTGGACGGCGACGAACAACGCCTTGCGTGCAGTTTCTATGCGCCGATTTCCACAGGTCATGCAGAGGCAATCCGCGGCCTGATCCACGATGCCGACCGGCAAATCCACCATCGCCCCCGTCTGGTGATGGTGCACCGTCCCGCAGCGCAAGCGCCGGTGTTGCACCGCGCCGCCTGACCCCAGAAACCGCAGCCTGCCCCAACCCCACCCAGTGGGCTGCGGCTGGCCGGGGCGTGCCTGTCCTCACGCCTCGGCCGCTATCGGCCTGCAACTCCCAAGGTAAAAGTCCAGCATCGTCCGGAAATGCGGAATGGCCTTGGCGTCGTGCAGAAAGGCTTCGGGCGGGATCAGCATCCACCCTTGCCCCTCGTTGCCGAAACGGATGTCGTTGGCGCGCGCCGCAGGCAGATGCGCCGCAAAAAACCAGCTGAGCCAGCCAGGCCGGTGATAGGGCGATTTCCAACACAGGTCCGCCGGGCACAACAGCAATCCGATCTCCTCCTGCGTTTCGCGCAGCACGCAGGCTTCCGGGCTTTCATCGCCTTCGCGTCCGCCGCCGGGCCAGTCCAGAAAGCCCGGCCACGGGATCCCCGGTTTGTCATCGCGGCGCATGACCAGCAGGCGCGCGCCGAAAAACAGCATGACCTTCGCGCCTTGGAAAGGCTCGGTCATCTGACGGGGTGCGTTTTCTCTGCTCATCATACGCTGTAAGATAGGTGTGCTTGCCAACGGATGCGAACATGCCTGCCCTTTGTCGCGATTGTTTGACCGAATTTGACCACGGTTTGCGCTGTCCCGCCTGCCGCAGCCCAAGGATTGTCGCCCATGACGAGCTTTGGCAGTTGTCGATCGCACATATGGATTGCGACGCTTTTTACGCCAGCGTCGAAAAACGCGACGCGCCGGAACTGGCCGACAAGCCGGTCATCATCGGCGGCGGACGGCGCGGTGTGGTGTCGACCGCCTGCTACGTCGCGCGGATCCGCGGCGTGCGCTCTGCCATGCCGATGTTCCAGGCGCTGAAACTCTGCCCCGACGCGGTGGTGCTGAAGCCAAGAATGGAGGTCTATGCCGAGGTTTCCCGCCAGATCCGCGCCATGATGCAAGAGCTGACCCCGGCCGTCGAACCGCTCTCGCTGGACGAGGCATTCATGGATCTCACGGGGACCGCCCGCCTGCACGGCCACCCACCTGCCACGATGCTGGCCCGTCTGGTCAGGCGCATGAAGGATGAACTGGGTGTCACCGGCTCTATCGGCTTGTCACACAACAAATTCCTGGCCAAGGTCGCCTCCGATCTCGACAAGCCGCGCGGGTTTGCGGTGATCGGGCTGGCGGAAACCGATGCCTTCCTGCGCGACAAACCCGTGCGGATGATCTGGGGCGTGGGGCAGGCGACCCAATCCGCACTGGACGCCGCCGGGATCCGGACCTTCAACGACTTGCTGCGCTGGGATCGACGCGACCTCGCCGAAAGGTTCGGGTCAATGGGCGACAGGCTGTGGACCCTCGCCCGCGGGCAGGACAGCCGCCGGGTGTTGGCCAACGCGCCGATCAAGTCGATCTCGAACGAAACCACCTTCGACGACGACACCCATGACCCCGACGTGTTGGACGGTCACCTGTGGCGGATGTGTGAAAAGGTCGCCGACCGGGCCAAGGCGCGCGGTCTGGCAGGCCGGGTGGTGACGCTGAAACTCAAGCGCGCGGATTTCACATTGATTTCGCGCCGGCATGCCCTGCGCGATGCAACCCAGATGGCCGACCGGTTGTACCGCGAAGCGCGTGGCTTGTTCGACCAGGTCGGCAACAAGGGCCCCTACCGCTTGATCGGGGCAGGTCTGTCCGATCTTGTCCCGGCGGCCGATGCCGACCGCTCCACGGACCTGCTGGACCCGGACGCCGACCGCCGCAGCCGTGCCGAACGTGCGACTGACGCGATCCGCGCCCGGTTTGGCAAGGACGCAATAAAGAAGGGCCGGGCTTTGCGATAGCCGCTCTGCGCTTTGTGCACATCTTCTGGCGTCAAATATCCTGGGGGGTCCGGGGGGCAAAGCCCCCCCGCGGAGGGGGGGGGGGGGCCGGGCCCCCCCCCGCCCCCCCCCCCCCCCCCCCCCCCCCCCCCCCCCCCCCCCCCCCCCCGGATCGGATCGCGACAGCGATCCGAAGACCCGGCGCGCACCGGACCGACCCGAGACCTCAGCGGTCCAGCATCAGGTCATCTTCGATATCGGTGACCGAGACACCAAATGCCTCCATCCCGGCCTCAAGGTTTTCCGACAGGTGCGGGGTGCCGATCAGGTAATCTGCGGTGGGTGTCGTCGCCTCGGACAGTGCGGTCTGATATGCTTCTTGCCAGTCTTCGGCGTCGAAACTGTCGCGGCCGACCCACATGACGGTGACAAGCGCGGCCTGTTCTTCTTCGTTGAGCCGGTCGATGAACGCGCGCAACTCTGCCTCGGCACGGTCCAGTTCGCGCGACATCAACACGACCTGCGCGACTTTCCTGGGGCTAATGATTTCGAACATCGCGGTTTCTTTCCTCTGCTTCGGTCGTTTTCAAAGACGCATGCGCGCAACTGCTGTCTGGGCTTGTGCGGTCCCGATGATCTGTAGGGATCGATTCTGGACACTACGCCCGCCGACGCGGTCGGGATGGACAGTAGCGCAGCGGACGGGCCAGTGCACCTCTCATTGTGGCCCGACGCGGGCGATAAAATCTACACGCCCCGGAAACGGTTTCTGATCACAAGAAAGCTGCAGATTTCCAGAGGCTGAAAAACATGAAAAATGATGGCAATTCGCCTCTCGGTTCCGGTCTTGATGGCCTGATGCCGGATCATCGAACGACCGGGCACACCCAGTGCGGGAAGTTGTTCTCTGAACAAGTTTGTTAACATGGCCTTTCGATCAAACGCCCATTTGTGTTCGGCAAGACAACCGACTTGCGGAACTTGCCAAGCAATCCTCTGGCGCCCCCGTTTCGGGGCGAAGAGATGGGTCTGACCCTGGGTGGCGCGCTGCTGAACCATGTCTGGCACCTGCAACGCTGACGACCGGCGTCAGGAAAACAGGCGGAAATACATCCAGTCCGGCAAGAACTGGCTGCCGCGGAAGACCCAGGAAAACAGGGTCGGGAAACTTCGCTTGAACCGGTCAGACGCAATGTGCGCGATGTAGATGTCCGCTGCGTCGTCCGGGTCCATGATGAATGGCATGCTGAAATCGTTCTTCTCGGTCAGCCGCGTCCGGATGAAGCCAGGGTTCAAAAGCTGCACTTTCACCGGGGTCTTGCGGAGGTCATAGTACATCGATTCCGCCAGCGCCATGACCCCCGCCTTTGATGCGGAATAGCCAATGGCCCCGGGCAAGCCGCGAAAGCCTGACAAGCTGCCGGTCAGAACGATATGGCCGTGACCCTGTGCCAGTAGACGGGGTACCACAACCCCCATCAGCCGCATCGCACCGGTGAAATTCACATCCGCCATGGCATTGGCCTGATCCGGGTTCCAGTCGGTCGCCTTCATGGGCCAATAGACGCCGGCCATATGCACCACGCCATCAAATACGCCAATCTGCTCGGCGGCGGCGTCCAGCGCCTTGGCGTCGGTGATGTCCACCGGCATCACGGTTGAGGGGCCGGGCAGGGTTTGGGCCAGATCTTTCAGCGGGCCTTCACTCCGCGCCGACAGGATCACGTGCACCCCCAGAGCCGAAAGCTTGCGGGCCACGGCGGCCCCAAGCCCCTCGCTGGCGCCGACGATCCAGTAGCGCTTGCCGGCCCAGTCCATCAGGCGGCCTCGACCCGGCGCATGGTGGCGACCAGTTCCGCCACGGTAATGCCGAACTTTCGGAACTGGCTGCGGTTCACGATCGTGCCGTTGGGGGCAAGATACATCCAGTCGGTGGTGGACAACACATGCCCGCCCGCCTCTTCCGGCAGTCGGATGCGATAGCGCATCAGGACGCTCGGGCCGGATTGCTGACCCGTCGCCTCGCCCACCACATCGGCAGCAAGGGCGCGGATCGAGCCGTCGTTGCCCAAAGAAAGATGCCATTCGCGGTGCTGGGTATTGCCACTGTCGTATTCGAAGCGTTCCTTCATCACGCCGCGGTTGCCGTCCCAACTGGCCTCGAAATACCCGACAAATCGCGACGACACCCGGCCCGTGGGTCCATAGATCATCCCCTCGCAAAGTATCTGACCGTTCAGGTGGCGGCGCAGGTCGAACGCTTCGCCATTGGCAGTGGCATAGTCCTGCGGGCACTGCGCGCGAAACGACAGGAAACGCTGCCGAACCCAGACCAGCAGTGCCACCAGAAGTGCGCCGATCATCAAAAAGACGAACGCGGGAACGGTCATGTTGCCTCCTGCATTTCCAATGCTCTGATCCAATGCCCCTGCCGCGCCAGATAGGGCGGCGGGGGGCGGTGCCAAGCGTTTAGCGCGACACCTCTTCCACAGGCGGTTCGGGGCGGTTGCGGAAACCTGCGCCCTTGACCCACAGCTTCAGCGCTTGCCAGTGGATCAGCCCCAACACCCGACGCGATCCGAACGGACGCTGCCACAGGCTGCGTAGAATATCGCGGTTGCGCAGTGGTTTGCGCGCGCCAGTCAGCGTAGCGATCAACCCGCCGTTTTCATGGCCCAGCTCGATCCAGATACCGATCCGGTCATCGCGGATGTCGAACCGGAATTCGTACCGCCCCGCGATGGGTTGAAACGGTGAGACATGAAATACTTTCTGCGCCTGTATCCTGTCGCTGGCCGCAATGGGGGCACCGTCCGGTTTGGTGCAAAGATACGAATGCCGGTCGCCATAGGTGTTGCTCACCTCGGCGATCACCGCAGTCATCGCACCGCCGCTGTCATGCGCGAGCCAGAAGGAAACCGGGTTGAACACATGGCCCATGATGCGCGGCTGCGTCAGCAGCAGCAGCTTGCCCTCGGCCCGCACCTGGTGCGCAGCAAGAACTTCGCGCGCCCAGGCTGCGCCACGGCCTTGCTTTGGCGTTCCGCCGTGGTCGCTGTCGTGCAGGCTGGCCAGGTTTGCGCGGTTGCGGGAAAACAGACCGGGGCCCTTCACCGGGTTCTCGGCATCGAGCAGCACATAGTCCACCGAGTAGCGGAAGGCATTGCCGATCCCGCCCTTGCGCCCGTGGTAGGTGTGGCCGTGGATATGGTCGATCTGGGTCATGCCGCCGCCGCAATCCCGCTGCGGGCGCGCAATGCCTCGACCACCTCGACAGCGCTTCCCAGCCCGTCCTCGTGAAACCCGTTCTTCATCCATGCCCCGCAGAACCAGGTGTTCTGCGCGCCGTTGATCGCCTGTGCCAGTTGCTGTCCTTCCAGCGCACCAAGGTCATAGACCGGGTGACGCAGCGTGCATTCATCATAGATCAGTTCTTCGCGGATGGTGCGCGTGCTGTTCAGCGTAACGAACAGCGGGTCATCCTTCGGAATTGGTTGCAGCTTGTTCATCCAATAGGTCAGGTCGATCTGGTTCATCGGTTTCACCCGGTCCTCGGTATAGTTCCAGGATGACCAGATCTTGCGCCGGCGGGGCATGGTGTTTTCGTCGGCATGCAGCACAACGCGGTTGGGCTGATACCGGATCGGCCCCAGGGCCGCGCGCTCCTGCGGCGTGGCGTCCGCCAGCAGGCGCAGCGTGTCGTCCGAATGGGTGGCAAAGATGACTTCGTCAAAGGTTTCCCAATCGCCACCCGTGGCCCGGATTTGTACGGTTTTCGTCTGCCTTTGTACGGCTTCGATCGGGCAGCCCAGCCGAAGCGACGTGCCTTGCGCGCGCAACGCGGCCTCGACCCGCCGGACGTATTCGACGGAACCACCCTGCACCGTGTACCACTGGTGCTGGCCGGTATTGCTGAGCAGCGCGTGGTTTTCGAAGAACCGCACCAGCGCGTAGGCCGGGAAATCCAGGATCTTGTCCGTCGGCGTCGACCAGATCGCCCCCGACAACGGTTGCAGGTAATAGGTGCGGAACCATTCCCCCATGCCCAACCTGTCAAGGAAATCCCCCAGGCTTTCCGCCGGATCGGTGGCCATTTCCGGCGCGCGCTTGTTGAAGCGCAGGATATCGCGGACCATCCGAAGGAACCGCGGGTTCAGCGCGTTCTTGCGCTGGATGAACAACGTATCCAGAGACCGCAGCGCATATTCGAAATCCCCGCCACGGACCGACGCGGCAAAGCTCATGTCGGATTTTGCCACCGGCACGTCCAACCGGTTAAACAGCCGCACAAGGTGCGGATAGTTCGCATAGTTGAAAACGATAAAACCGGTGTCCACCGGCTGATCGCCCCGCTTGCCGGCGATGACCGTGCGGGCGTGGCCGCCAAGGCGCGGCTCGGCCTCGAACAAGGTGACGTGGTGATCGTCGCCCAACATCAGCGCCGCCCCCATCCCTGAAATCCCGGCGCCGATGACGGCAATCTTGCGTGGCGCGCTGGGGCGGGCTTCGAATGGCATGGGCGGCTGCTCCGACTTTTCTGTGTGTTTGAACTTGATACGGCGGCGTAGCCGGATCGGATGACTCTTTCCCGCGAAAAAGCCAGTAAAACCTCCCTTGCGACAGGAATGACGGCACGTCCGTTGCTGACAAGCGGGGCTTGGCAGCGCATAGTCTGCGCCAAAGACAGCAAGAGGGGACAGCATGTCGGACGAGATTGTCATTCTGGACGGGGCGCGCACCGCGATCGGAACCTTTGGCGGCAGCCTTGCAGGCGTGGCGCCGATCGACCTTGCCACGGTGGCGTCGAGAGCGGCGCTGGAACGGTCGGGCGTCGATCCGGCGCAGATCGGGCATGTGGTCTTTGGCCATGTCATCAATACCGAACCGCGCGACATGTACCTGAGCCGCGTGGCGGCGATGCAGGCGGGCGTGCCGGACACCACCCCGGCGATGAACGTCAACCGGTTGTGCGGGTCGGGAGCGCAGGCCATCGTGTCGGCCGTGCAAGCGCTGATGCTGGGCGATGCCCGGTTCGCGCTGGCCGGTGGCGCGGAATGCATGAGCCGCTCGCCCTATATCATCCAGTCGCAGCGCTGGGGCCAGAAGATGGGCGACATCCGCACGCTGGATATGATGCTGGGCGCGCTGAATTGCCCGTTTGGCACCGGCCACATGGGTGTGACCGCCGAGAACGTCGCGGCAGAGCATGACATCAGCCGCGACGCGCAGGATGCGTTCGCGCTGGAAAGCCAGAACCGCGCGGCGGCGGCCATTGCCGCGGGCCATTTCAAAAGCCAGATCGCCCCGGTCGAGATCAAGGTCAAACGCGATATGGTGCCGTTCGACACGGACGAACACCCCAAGGCAACCTCGCCCGAGGCGCTGGCCAAGCTGCGCACCGTGTTCCAGAAAGACGGCACCGTGACGGCTGGCAACGCCAGCGGCATCAACGACGGGGCGGGGGCCATCGTGCTGGCGACGGCGTCGGCGGCGGAAAAGGCGGGGTTGACGCCCAAGGCGCGGGTCATCGGCTATGCCCATGCCGGTGTGCGCCCCGAGGTCATGGGGATCGGCCCGGTCCCGGCCGTTCAGAACCTGCTGAACAGGACCGGCCTGACGGTGGGCGATTTCGACGTGATCGAATCGAACGAGGCCTTTGCCGCGCAGGCGCTGGCGGTGAACAAGGAACTGGACCTCGATCCGGCCAAAGTGAACCCCAACGGCGGCGCGATTGCACTGGGCCACCCTGTAGGGGCGACCGGCGCGATCATCACCATCAAGGCGCTGTACGAACTGGAACGGATCGGCGGCAAACGCGGGCTGATCACCATGTGTATCGGCGGCGGTCAGGGCATCGCCCTGGCGATCGAACGCCTGTGACAAGAACGGTCGGGGGCCATCCCTCTACCGCAACTCGACCCTGACGCGGTCCGACGCGCCGGCGCTGTCGATCACCGACAGCGTCGCGAAACCCGGACCGGTCAGCGGCAGGGTGAATTCAGGCACCCGCAAACCGGTGGCCAGAACGGCGCCATCGGCCAGCACCGTATAGGGCGGGTGCCCGTCCCTGACCCGGATCGTCAAGCCACCCGCATCCGACGACAGCAACGCGCCGTCGGGCGGGAAGGCCAGTTTGACACCTCTGGCCTGGTGGTCGTTGTCGATACGAAAGCGTTGCAGATGCGTCGGCAGTTGCGCGTTGGGCAGCAACAGCGTGTCGGCGGGCGGCGCGGGCAGCGGCACGGGTTCTGGCCGGACACGGCTGAAGACCTCGAACAACAGAGGGGCGGCGGCATCCGCGCCAAAGGCCCCGGGCACAGGGGTGCCATCGGGCCGCCCGGTCCAGACGCCCACCACGAACTGCCCGTCGAACCCTACCGCCCAGGCATCGCGGTGGCCATAGGACGTGCCGGTCTTGAAGGCGACATGCCCGCGCGGGCCGGACGCGGGCGGCGGCTGGATCCCGGCCAGAACGTGGCCTACCATCCAGGCCGCGCGGGGGGCAACGATCTGCGGGCGCGGGGCGTCGGGTGTATCGGTCCAGCGCAACGAAGTGACCCGCCCGTTCTGCGCCAGCGTGGCGTAAAGCTGCACCAGATCGTTCAGTGACAGGCCGACCCCGCCCAGCGACACCGCAAGCCCGGCCTGCCCGCCGGCCAGCTCGGGCTTGGTCCCTGCCTTGCGCAACGCCGCCATCAGGTGCGCCGGCCCCAACCGTTCAGTCAGCCGCACCACGGGAATGTTTAGCGACATCTGCAACGCCTCGGCCACGCGCACGTCTCCGCGGAACGCGCCATCGAAATTCTGCGGGGCGTAGGTGCCGAACTGCACCGGCGTGTCGGCGATCAGGGTTTCGGGATGGGCCAGGCCGCGGTCGAAGGCCAGCGCATAGACCAGCGGCTTCAGCGTCGACCCGGGCGAGCGCAGGGCGCGGGTCATGTCGACAAAGCCCTTGCGGCCTGCGGCATTGCTGTAGCCGGGCGACCCGATCGAGGCCAGCACCTCTCCGGTCGTGTGATCGGCAACGACGATGGCCAGTGACAGGTCCGGTGCGGCACGCGCCATGCGGTCCGCGGCATAGGTTTCCAGCACCCGTTGCAGCGTGGCATCGATCGTCAGGTCATGCCGCCCGCCGCCTTCGGCGACGAAGCGGTCGGACAGGTGGGGGGCCAGTTGCGGAAACGGGATGCGGGTGCGGGGCGCGGCATCGCGCAGCGCCGCCCGTGCATCGCCCGCCGCCAAGGCGGGGCCACCGGCCAGCCGCTGCAACACCCGGTCGCGGGCGCTGCGGGCAATATCGGGGTGGCGGTCGGGGCGGCGGGATTCCGGTGCCTGCGGCAGGGCCACAAGGAACGCCGCCTCGGCCGGGGTCAGGCGCGCGGGTTCCTTGCCCAGCCACGCGAGCGAGGCCGCCCGCACCCCTTCGATATTGCCACCATAGGGTGCCAGCAGCAGGTAGAGCGACAGGATCTGATCCTTGTCCAGGTGCCGTTCCAAAGCCAGCGCAAGCCGCATCTGCCGCAGCTTGCCTTGCCAGGCTCCTGTCCCGCTTTCTTCCAGCAGGCGCGCGACCTGCATCGTCAGGGTCGAGCCGCCCGATACGATCCGCCCGTGGCGCAACGCCTGCCCCGCTGCGCGCAGCAGGGCGACGGGGTCGATCCCGGCGTGGTCGAAAAACCGCTTGTCCTCGTACGCAAGCAGCATGTCGATGAATCGCGGATCGACGGCATCCGCGCTGACGGCCAGCCGCCATCGTCCGTTGTCGATCGTGTAGGCACGCAGCAGGGCACCGTTGCGGTCACGCACCTCTGCCGATGTGGCGTGCGCCAGAACCGGCAAGTCCGTCGCGTCGATCCAGGCGTCCAGCCCGTCACGCGCGACCGCGGTCAGGTACAGTGCCCCGACCGCGGCCAGCAGGGCCCAGCGTTTCATTCCGCGATCACGGTCCGGCCGGTTTCGGTCCGGGCGCGGTATTGCGGACGATACATATCCTCGACCGAGGCGGCGGGGTGGTGGAACTCCCCCGGCGACACGGCGCGCACGATATAGGCCAGCTGGAACGGTTTGTCCCCGCGCCAGTTGATGGCCGCGAGGAAGCGGTCCGTGCGGAACTCGGAATGTTCGGCCTTGCTGGGGTCAAGCCAGTCCAGCGCCCGGATATCGCCCGAGCGCAGCAGGTTCGGGTTGTCGATCTCGAACCCCGCGGGCAGGGGATCGTTGACCATCAGCCGCGCACCGGTCTTTTCCGCGGGCCGCACCGTCAGCACGACAACCATCCGGTCGCCCATCTTGACCGTGCCCTCGACCGGTTTTCCATCCATGCCGAAATAGGCGCGTTCGATGGCATAGCCATAACCGCCCGCCGGTTCCGGTGTCAGCGGCACGCCCAGCGTGGTCAGCGTGATGTCGGTTGGCACGCTGGACGAATTGGTGATCTGCATCGGTTGCAGGTTTGCACCGTCCAGCCGCTTCACGAACGGCCCGCTGACCGGCGCACCGTCGACGGTCAGCCCGCTGACCGCCGGATCGCGCACCATGGCGTGGGCCGCCAGCAATGCCCATGTCTGTTCCTGCGTCGACAGCGCGCGGCCGCGATCGCCCAGCCGCTGGGTCAGCACGTCGGTGTTGACGGCAGAGGAGCCGGCTTCGACCGCAAGGCTCAGCAGCCCGGCGGTATCACGCAGGTTGCTGCCGTAATCGGCGCGCAGCACGGGCGATTCCTGTTCGCCAAAGCTGGCGACGACCCGCCGTGCTGCCTTGGCGAACATCAGGTCGGCGCGGGTCTGGTCGCCATAGGTGGCCAGCGCCGCCCCAAGCTGTGCCTGCGCCATGACCGTGCCGAAGGCGTCGGCCTTCTGGTCGGCATAGTACCGCAGGTCGCCCATGTTGGCCTGCCCTTCGCGGGCCAGCACCATCAGCGCATAGGCGATCTCTTCGCCGCCATCTTCGAAATCGGCGGCATAGGCAACGCGGTTGCGCAGGTTGTCGAGCGCGTTGCGCATCGCCAGCTGCGGCACCTGATAGCCGTTCACGCGGGCGCGGGACAGGAAATCGGTGACGTAGGCGTCCAGCCAGAAATCCCCGGACTCCGGTCGCCACAGACCGAACGATCCGTTGGAGCTTTGCCGGGTCAGAACCTTGGTGATCGCGCGGTCGACGAACGTGTCGATCTTGTCCTGCCCGCCGATCCCCATCGCCGTGGCAACGGATGACAGGTACAGCATCGGCATCGCCTGCGACGTCACCTGTTCGGTGCAGCCATAGGGATAGCGGTTCAGCGCGGCGATCATCCCCGGCGCATCCAGCCGCCCCAGTGGCCCCGCCGACAGCAGCGCCTCGGCGCTGTCCATGCGGAAACCGGCAAAGACCTCTTGATCCATGGTGAAGGTCGCGCCGGCGGCAAGCGAGAAACGGCGGGTGACGGCGGTTTCGGGGTCGTTGACCCGCACCCCCATCACCAGCGTCTTTTCAAGCCGCTGGCCGTCCGGGGTGGTCAGCGCCACGGTCAGGCTGTGATCGCCCACATCCGTGGCCGAAACCGGAACGACCACCCGCGCCTTGCCCTTGTCGGTCAGCAGGACAGAGGCGGGCAGGTTCGCGCCAAGGGTCAGTCCGTCCGCCGTGATTTCCAGTGGCATGGTGCCGGTCGGGCCTTCGGTATGGACGATTTCCAGCAGCATCCGCGACGTGTCGCCGGGCGACAGGAACCGTGGCAGGCTGGCGGTCACGACCACCGGGTCGCGCACCAGAACGTCGGCATCGTCGCCGCCAACGGCGGTCGGCGACCACGCCACGGCCATCAGCCGCACCGTTCCGTTGAATTCCGGGATATCGAAGCGCACCTTCGCAGCGCCATTTTCAACCGCGATGGGCCCCGAGAAATAGGCCACCAGTTCTTCGGTCGGGGGCGGGCTGTCCAGGCTCATCGACGATCCGGCATCACCGCCGGACCGCACATTGCCCATCGCCCCGTCCAGCCCGTCGATCAGCCTGCCATAGACATCGCGGATGTCCACGCCCAACCGCCGCTGGCCAAAGTAATGCCCGGCGGGATCGGGGGATTTGAAGCTGGTCAGGTTCAGGATACCCACGTCGACAGCGGCAACCGTGACCCAGGCCTCTTGCCCGTCGGACACGCCCGCCACCTTGATGATGGCCTCCAGCGGGCCGCGCGGGGCGCTTTGCGCGGGGGCCTCGACCGTCACGGCCAGCTTGCGCGCGCCGGGGTCTATGGCGGCATGGGCCAGACCCAGCGCACGGGCCGGGTTCTGCCCGGCGGGTACGTCCATCGGCCGGATCACCGAGGCGGTGACATACGCGCCTGCCCCCCACTCGTCGGTGACGGCAAGGTCGATCAGGTTTTCCCCCTCGCTCACGTCCACCGCTTCCATGTGGATCACGCGGTTTGACAGCACGGTGATCAGCGCCTTGCCGGCATAGCGCGGCACCAGTCGCAGTTTCGCGGTGTCACCGATCCTGTAGCCCGGCTGGTCCAGTGACAGTTCCAACGTGTCGGGGGTCGAAGTGGTGTCGGCGGGCGCATACCAGCCCGAATAGAACTCGACCGAAGAGGCGGTGTAACTGCCGTCGCTGCGCTCCACGACCAGTTCGTAGCGACCCCAGTCCACCGGGGCCTCGATCTCGACCGGGCCATTGCCCAGCGTCGCGTTGCCACGGGCGACAGTCTTGCGGGTGGTGAAGCGTTCCCAGTTCCAGCTGCCGTAAAGCTGATACCACTGATAGCGCGTGGACACGCGGTTCAGGGTCCAGCTGACGTTCATCGGGACCGGATTTAGGTCTTCGCCAAGGCTGATAAGCGAGAAGGCCGCGTTCGTGCCTTCGGCGACGACACCGTCGAACAGCGGCTTGACCCCCACCAGCGGGCCACCGGGCGCCACCTCGCGTTCGATGCGGCGTTCGACGGGGCGGCCAGAGCCTTCGGCAATGCGCACGGTGACATTGGCCTGACGCGGGCGCAGGTCGTCGGGATCGGTGTTCAGCGGCAGGTCGATGCTGACCTTGCCCTGGTCGTCAGTGCGCAACGATCCGAACCCGTCGGTGCTGCGGGTGGTTTCCGCGTCATAGCGGCCAAAGCGGTAGCCGGGGAACGCCGCCAACCGGTCAAGGCTGCGGATCCGCACTTCGCCCTCGACCGGAAGGTCGGCGCCGGGCGCCCCGAACAGATAGCGGGCCTCGATCTCCAGCCGGGGGAAATCCAGCGGGCGCAGCAAACCCTCGGGCAGGGTCAGGTCATAGTCGATGCGTTCGGGGACGAAATCCTCGACCAGCACCCGTTGGCTGGCCAGCGCGGGCGCGTCGAGATCGGCGAACAGCTCCAGCCGCCAGGCCCCGCGCGGCACCGAAGTGGCCAGCGGCAGGGTGAAGACATGGCCGCCCGCCATTCCCCCGTTGCTGAGGTGCCGGCTGTATTCGACGCCATCGGGGCGGGTCAGGATCGCGGTGACAGGCACCTCGTCCAGCGCCCTGGTCTGGCCATCGCGCAGAAGGGCGGTGGCGTGGATCACCTCACCCGCGCGATAGGCACCGCGATCGGTGGTCAGGAAGGTGTCGATGGCAGGCGAGGGTTCGCGCCCGGCAACGCCCCGGTCCGACAAGTCGAACGCCGGATCGGTCAACGAGACAAAGGCAAGATCTTCGTCACCCTGCTGCGCCGTGACCATCGCCGGGGCGGATCCGCCGGTGCCACGCGCCAGGCCGGGGGCAAAGACCGCCACGCCCTGTGCGTCGGTGGTGGTGGTGGCCAGCACGCGGTTGGCTTGCGACAGCAGGCTGACGGTCAGCCCCGCCATCGGCTCGGCATCGGACAGGCGGCGGGCAAAGACGTGGATGCCATCGGCCCCCGAGAGGGTGGTCAGGCCGATATCGGTCAGAATGAACCACTGCGTCGCCGCAGGATCGTCATAGGGATCGGCACCGGGCACCGACGCCTTCAGCGCATAGACACCGGCGGGCAGGTCGCCAATGATGTCGCCCATCGGCAGACGCGTCAGAACATCGACGTTCAGGCGGTTTTCGACCTCGCCCGTGCCTTTCCAGATGTCCTCGGCGATGTCAGAGGCGAAATCGCGTTCCTCCCATTGCGACAGCGGTTGGCCGAAATACTGGTTCTGCACCGCGCGCAGCAGGTTGCGGTCGTCGACCCGACGCAGGGTCAGGTCGATTTCCGTCAGGTTGACCGTTTCCACCGGGATCCCGGCATCCGCGGATTTCGGCAGCACATAGGCCCGGCCCGGAAAATTGACCGAGGGCGAGCGGTCGCGGACGTAGAAGGTCAGCGGAACGTCCTTGATCAGTTCCTCGCCGCTGGCGGCGGGCAGCCCGGCGCGGAAGGTGATGGTGTGGCGTTCGCCGTGGTTCACGCCGTCAACGCAGATCCGGTCGCCTTCGGATTGCACCGCCATGCGGGAATCGGGCACGCGGACATACGGCGTATAGTCAACACCGACCTTGACCAGCGGTTCAGAAAATTCGGCGCAGATGCGCGGTGAGACGCTGTCGGACTCGACGGTGTGTTCAACAATACGGAACCCGTATTTGCCAATCGCGCTGTCCAGCAGTTCCGTCACCTCGGGACGTGGCTGGATGGTTTCGGCAAGGCGCAATGCGTCGATCATGTCGCGGCCCCGGCTCAGATTCTCCATCGCGGTCGCGGTATCCATCAGGGCGCTCACGCGAAGGTCGGCCGTGTCGGTGCGGATATAGGCGTTCAGCCCGGCCAGGAACGCGCGGCGGTAATACTTGCGCGTGTCACCCGATGTGGTGGATTTTTCCGCCGCCAGAAGTGACAGGCGGGCGTATTCCAGCCACAGATCGGCGCTGTCGGTCTGGGCCAGTGCGGCCCCGGTCCAGTGGACGGCGGTCACGATGTCGCCGGCGTTTTCTTCGTTGCGCGCGGCATCCAAAAGCGCCTCGGGTGTCCATTGCGCGCCGCCGTGGCGCACCCCCAGATACCCTGCCTCGGACCGCGCGCTGGTCAGGTCGGCGCTGCTGACGAACCGCAGGTCCTTGCTGCGTTCGGCGGCGCGGGCAACACGGGCGGGATCGTTGTCGATCACCTCTGCGGACAGGGCGCCGTCGAACGGCTGACGGTCGGTTACGCCCGACTTGGGAAAGCAGGCATTGGAATTCTTGTTGAAGGTAAAGGCTTTGCAGGCTGGGTCGTTCAGACACAGCGTTTCGCAGGCATCGCGCGTGGTGTCGAACAGCGGTTGCAGGTCCGAGCCATAGAAATCCGTGTCGCGGGTCACGATCAACCGGCGATCCGGCATCACCTCTCCGGCCAGGGCGGGCAGGGCGGTGACAAGCATGGCCAAAAAGGCCAGTACCAAACGTTGCATCCGAAATACCTCCGTTAAAATAATGCCTACACTGCCACGCGCCGCCGCGCGCTGGCAAGGATTCCCCGGCTTCTTGCTTAAGGGGTTTGTTTACCGGCGTGTCCCATCTTCGCCCTGTCCGAAACAAGAGAAAGACCCATGTCGCTCGTCACCAAACTGTCGGAAGAACGGCGGGCACGCCTGGCTGCCGAACGGTTGCTGGAACTCAAGCAGGCAGAACTGTTTGCGGCCAATCGCAAGCTGGATCGTCACGCCCGCAAGCTGAGCGAAGAGATTGTCGAAACCCGGGCCGAGGTTGCCACCGTCCGCGACGAAAACAAGCGGGTGAAATCGGACCTGAGCGCCGCCAATCAAAAAATCTTGATCGTGGAGCGGCGGCTTTGGCATTCGATCGAGACAATCCAGGACGGTTTTGCGTTTTTCGACGACAGCGACCGGATGATCATGGCCAATCCCGCCTACCTGTCCGTTTTCGACGGGCTGGAGGAAGTCAGCCCCGGCATCACCTATCCGCGGATGCTGCAGTTGATGACCGAAGAAGGCATCATTGATCCCGGCGCTCAAAGCCCGGCGGACTGGCGCGCGCGGATGCTGACGCGGTGGCAATCGCCGGCACCGGAACCGGTGGTGATCCGGTTGTGGAACGACCGGTTCGTGCGCCTGATCGACCGGCGCGGGAATAGCGGCGATGTGGTCAGCCTCGCGCTCGATATCACCGCGTCGGTCCGCTACGAATCCCAATTGAAGGCGGCGCAGCGCAAGGCCGAGGCCGCCAATCGCGCCAAGTCCAGTTTCCTGGCGAACATGAGCCATGAGATACGGACGCCGATGAACGGCGTTGTCGGTATGGCGGAACTGCTGGCCGAAAGCACGCTGGACGAAGAACAGCGCCTGTATGTCGAGACAATCCGCAATTCGTCCGAGGCGCTGTTGGTCATCATCAACGACGTTCTGGATTATTCCAAGATCGAGGCGGAAAAGCTGAAACTGCACCCCCGCCCCTTCGATCTGGAAAGGTCGATCCACGAGGTGGCGATGCTGTTGCAACCGACGGCATCGGCCAAGGGGATCGAACTTCTGATCGACTATGACATGTTCCTGCCCACCCGGTTCATCGGTGATCCGGGGCGGCTACGGCAGGTGCTGACCAACCTGATGGGCAATGCTGTGAAATTCACGGCAAAGGGACATGTGCTGGTGCGGGTGGTCGGTATGGCAGGCGACTGCGGCAAGACCGACCTGCGCGTCGTTGTCGAAGATACCGGGATCGGCATTCCGCCGGAAAAGATCGAGCACATCTTCGGCGAATTCAACCAGGTCGAGGATGACCGCAACCGACAGTTCGAAGGCACCGGTCTGGGGCTTGCGATCACCCAGCGCCTGGTTGCCCTGATGGGGGGAGAGGTCTGGGTCAATTCAGAACCCGACCGGGGATCGTGTTTCGGATTTATCGTCACCCTGCCGGCAGACGAGCCGATCTGCTATGACATCCCGCGCTTGCCCGACAGCATGCGGCGGGTTCTGATCGTCGATGACAACAGCACCAACACCGCGCTTTTGACCCGGCAAATGGCGGTGATGGGGATCACCGTGCACAGTTGCCAAAGCGCCGCGCAGGCGCTGGACCGTGTCGGGCAGGTCGATGCCGTGGTGGCCGATCAGGCCCTGCCGGACAAGGCAGGCATCGACGTGATCCGCGATCTGCGCCTTGCAGGCGTGCAAGTGCCCGCACTGCTGTTGGCGCAACAGGCCGCGCCGCTGGCGGCAGAGGTCGCGGGCCTTGGGCGCGCGGCGGTGTTGCAGAAACCTGTCTCGCGGCGGCAGGTCTTTGCGCAACTGGCGGAGCTTGCGGCAATCGCACCAGCCAAGCCAACGCCGCGGATCACGGGGTCCACCCCCGCGCATGTGCCCGCCAAGCCCGCGCCAGACGCCCGGCTGGATGTGTTGCTGGCCGAGGACAACCGCACCAATCAGCTGGTCTTTGGCAAGATGGTCAAGGACATGCATATCACCTTGCGCTTTGCCAACAACGGCGAAGAGGCGGTGCAGGCGGTGCATGACCAGCGCCCCGATATCGTCTTCATGGACATTTCCATGCCCCGGATGGATGGCAAGGAAGCGACGCGCCACATCCGCGCCGCCGAACAGGGGGATCGCCTGCCGATCATCGCCGTCACCGCCCACGCGATGCAGGGCGACAAGGATCAGATCCTTCAGGCGGGGCTGGACGATTACCTGACCAAACCGATCCGCAAGCCCGAGATCAAGCGCATCCTGGCAGAGTGGTTCCCGGCCCGGTTCGGAGCCGATCCGTGATCAGGACTCTGTCGTGCGCAGGAAGACGGGCTTGTCCGGCTCTGACATTTCGGGCCGATAGCGATAGCCGCCGCTGTCGAAATCAAGGATGCCCGCCGGGTCGGTCAGGCGGCGCTGGATGATGTAGCGGGCCATCGCGCCCCGGGCCTTCTTGGCATAGAAGCTTACGATCTTGGCGGTGCCGTTCTTGTCTTCCATGAAGACCGGGGTCACCACCCGCAGCTTCAGAGCCTTTGCAGGCACCGCGCCGAAATATTCCTGGCTGGCACAGTTCACCAGAACGTCGCTGCCGATTTCGGCGGCCTGTGCGTTCAGCGCCTTGGCGATCTGGTCGCGCCAATAGTCATAGAGGTTCGCGCCGCGCCGGGTTTTCAACCGGCTGCCCATTTCCAGACGATACGGCTGGATCGCGTCGCGCGGGCGCAGCACGCCGTAAAGGCCCGAGAGGATGCGCAGATGATCCTGTGCCCATTCCATTTCCTCTGCGTCAAGGCTGGCGGCCTCCAGCCCCTGGTATGTATCGCCTGCAAAGGCCAGCGCGGCAGGGCGCGTCACCTTCGCGTCGGGTGTGTCGGCAAAATCCCGGAACCGGTCTCGGTTCAGCCTAGCCAGGTCGTCCGACAGATCCATCAGCCCTTTCAATTCACCCAAGGTCAGGTTGCGCGCGGTCTTGGCCAGGCGCACGGCATCGTCCTGAAAATCAGGCTGGGTGGTGGGCAGGTCGGTTTCGCTCCAGTCCAGCCGCTTGGCCGGGGAAATCACAACAAGCATGGCAGTCTCCGTTCCGTTGCGCTGGATTTAGTCTGCTTGCGCCAGAACGTCCAGAAAGGCCGCGCCAAAGCGGTCGGCGCGCCGGTCACCCAGCAGGCGGGTCATCTGGTCCATGCAGCCCGGCCTGGTCTGCGCCACCTTGGCCAGCAGCGACGCAGAGCACGACAGAGGCTTGTCCATCCCGTCCGGACCGCGCGCCAGATCGGCCTGCGCCTGCAAGAGTTGGTCGAACAAGGCGCCCGCGCGGTCACCGGCCAGCTTGCGCCGTGTCGGATGCATCTGCGGGGCCTCGCCCGCGATGACCGATAGGAATTCCGCGCCGTAGCGTTCCAGTTTTTTCGCGCCGACCCCGTTGATCCGCGCCATGTCGTCCAGCGACTGCGGCCGCGCCTCCGCCATCTCGATCAGGGTCCGGTCGGGAAAGATGACATAGGCAGGGACACGCGCGGCTTCCGCCAATGCGCGGCGTTTGGCCTTGAGCGCGGACAGAAGCGGGGCGTCTTCCTCGGTCACCAGCATCTTGACCGCCGGGCGGGCGCTGTCCTTGGCCGCGATCAGGCTGTCCTTGCGCAGGGTGATCGTGGTTTCGCCTTTCAGCAGCGGCAAGGCGCTGTCGGTCATCACCAGCGCGCCGTGGCGTTCGGGATCGGGGCGCATCAGGTCATGGCCCATCATCTGCCGGAACACCGCCTGCCATTCGCCCTTGCTCAGGTCCTTGCCCACCCCAAAGGTCGGCAGGGCGTCGTGGTGGCGCTGGCGGATCTTGTCGGTCGGCGTGCCGGTCAGAATGTCGATCAGGTGTCCCGCACCAAAGCTTTCGCCGGTGCGCAGCGCGGCGGACAGGGCCTTGCGCACCGGGGTGGTGGCGTCGAACACCTCTGCCGGCTTGTCGCACAGATCGCAATTGCCGCAGGGCGCGCTGTTTTCCCCGAAATAGCTCAACAGGGTCTGGCGGCGGCAGGTCAGTGCCTCTGCCAGCCCAAGCAGCGCGTTCAGCCGCCCGTGATCGGCGGCGCGGCGTTCGGGCGGGGCAAGTCCTTCGTCGATCTGGGCGCGGCGCAGGCGGATATCATCGGCCCCGTAAAGCGTCAGCGTTTCGGCAGGCGCGCCGTCGCGACCGGCGCGGCCGATTTCCTGGTAATAGGCTTCGATGGATTTCGGCAGGTCGGCATGGGCGACCCAGCGGATATCGGGCTTGTCAACGCCCATGCCAAAGGCCACCGTGGCAACGACGATCAGCCCGTCTTCGGTGGCGAACCGTTCCTCGACCCCGCGCCGCGCGTCGGGGTCCATGCCGCCGTGGTAAAAGGCGGTGGAATGCCCGGCCTCGGACAGCGCCTGAGCCAGCGTTTCGGTTTTGGCCCGCGTGCCGCAATAGACGATGCCCGACTGCCCCCTGCGCGCGGCGGCAAAGGCAAGGACCTGCTGGCGCGGGCTGTTCTTGGCGGCAAAGGCCAGGTGGATGTTGGGCCGGTCGAACCCGCGCAGGAAGGTCTGCGGCTGCTTCCCGTCGAACAGGCGCTGAACGATCTCGACCTGTGTTTCCGCATCCGCCGTCGCGGTGAAGGCGGCCAAAGGCACATCCAGTTCCCGCCGCAGCGCCCCGATACGCAGGTAATCGGGGCGGAAATCATGGCCCCACTGGCTGACGCAATGCGCCTCGTCCACGGCGATCAGGCTGACACCGGCCTGCGCCAGCATCCGCTGCGTGCCCGATGACGCCAGCCGTTCCGGCGCGAGGTACAGCAGTTTCAGCGACCCGTCGTGCAGCGCGTCCCAGACAGCGTTGGTTTCGTCCTCGGTATTGCCCGAGGTCAGCGCTCCGGCGGCGACGCCCGCCTCTTTCAACCCACGCACCTGGTCGCGCATCAGGGCGATCAGCGGCGAAATCACCACCGTCACGCCCGACCGCATCAGCGCGGGCAGCTGAAAACACAGGGATTTGCCGCCCCCCGTGGGCATAATCGCCAGAACGTTGTCCCCGCGCGCGACGGCTTCGACAATCTCGCCCTGGCCGGGGCGAAAGGCATCGAAACCGAAAATGTCGCGCAACAGCGCGTCTGCGCCGGGAAGGTCGCGGGGCATGAACACCCTCGTGATTGTCTGGAACTGCTCTGATCCAGACAATCACACACTAAGAATTGGTGAACAAGGGCCTAGAGACCCAGATTTAGCGGCAATAGCCCAACGGGTAGCCGCCGCACAGCACCGTCGGCAGGATGTAGTCGCGCAGCGAAATCAGGATGAGGAAGGCCACCAGCGGCGCAAGATCCAGCGCCCCGGTGTTGGGCAGGATGTTGCGGATCGGGCGATAGATCGGCTCCAGCAGGCGGTTCAGCCCGTCCCAGATTTGCGCCACCAGCGGCTGGCGCAGGTTCAGCACCTGGAAGTTGATCAGCCAGCTCATGATGATGTGCATGATCATCACGAAAAACGCCACGTTCAGGATCAGCCCGATGGGGCCTGCAATTGCCTGCATGTGAAAAAATCTCCTTGGTTGCACATCAGATAAGTCGGCGGGTCTCGCGACTCAAGAGTGCCGCAAGGTCGTGGTTGACCTTCCGTTGCACGCAGCGCACGGGGGCAACAAAAGGAGCCCGCCGATGTACCCGATCGTCCGCATGGTCAAAGAGCTGATCGTCAGCCGCAAAGCCCCCGCCCTGCCGCTGGAGGGAGAGCATGTTTCGCACCACATCTGCTGGCCCTGGGACCTGGATATCTGGATGGAGCTGAACAACGGCCGCACGCTGACGCTCTATGACCTCGGGCGCATTCCGCTGGCGCGTCGGGTCGGGCTGATCGGGGCGCTGGCACGCAACCGCTGGGGGCTGACCATGGCGGGGGCCTGCGTGCGCTATCGCCGCCGCATCCGCGCGTTCGAACGCGTCACCATGCGCAGCCGCGCGGTCTGCTGGGATGACAGGTTCATCTATCTGGAACAGTCGATGTGGAAGAAGAACGGCGAGTGCGCCAGCCACATCCTGTACCGGTCCGCCGTGACCGACCGCAACGGGATTGTGCCGCCCGCGCGGGTGCTGGCGGACATGGGGCACGACTTGACGTCGCCGCCGATGCCGGACTGGATCACGACCTGGATCGCGGCAGAGGCGCAACGCCCCTGGCCCCCGATGCAGGATTAACTTGCCAGCGCGGCGGTTTGGCCGTCATATCCCCGCCAAGGACAGGGGGATGATCATGGCGCACACAAGCCTGCGGAAACGCATTTGGGGCTGGTTCTTCTTTGACTGGGCCAGCCAGCCGTACAACACGCTGCTGATCACCTTCATCTTTGCCCCCTACATCAAGGAACTGCTGGGTGACGGCAGCGCCGCGCAGTCGGCCTGGGGGTTCGGCATCGGCGCCGCAGGCCTGGTGATCGCCATCCTTGCCCCGATCCTTGGGGCCCTGGCCGACACATCGGGCAACCGGCTGCGCTGGGTCTGGGGGTTCTCGGTGCTTTATGTCATCGGGTCGGGTATGTTGTGGTACGCCGCGCCGGGCAGTTTCAACCTGACGCTGACGCTGTTTTTCTTCGCGATCGGCATGATCGGGATGGAATTCGCGACGATCTTCACCAACTCGATGCTGCCCGATCTGGGGCCGAAAGAGGAAATCGGCAAGATTTCCGGCAACGGCTGGGCATTCGGCTATGTCGGGGGGCTGATCGCGCTGGTCATCATGCTGGTGTTCTTCGCCGAAAGCGCCACGACCGGAAAGACCTTTGTTGGCCTGTCACCGGCCTTGGGGCTGGATGCAGGCGCGCGCGAGGGCACCCGCTTTGTCGGACCGCTGACGGCGATCTGGTACGTGGTCTTCATGATCCCGTTTTTCGTCTATGTCCGCGACCCCAAGGCGCACCCGGCGCCGAAAGGCGCGGTAAGACGTGCGATGAAAGACCTGCGCCACACATTGAAGGCGCTGCCGAAAACGCCGTCGCTGTTTGCGTATCTCGGTTCTTCGATGCTGTATCGTGACGCGCTGAACGGGATGTATGCCTTTGGCGGTATCTACGCCGCGGGTGTGCTGGGGTGGAGCGTGGTCGACACCGGCAAGTTCGGGATCATCGCCATTATCTCGGGCGCGCTGTTTGCTTGGCTGGGCGGCAAGGCGGACGCGCGGTTCGGGCCCAAGCCGGTGATCACGCTGTGCATCCTGGTGCTGACCGCCGTGGGCGTCAGCATCGTCCTTGTCTCGCGCGAGTCGGTGTTCTTCATGCCGGTCGCCGAGGGATCGAGCCTGCCCGACCTCGTGTTCTATTTCCTTGGCGCGACCATCGGCGCGGCGGGTGGCGTGATCCAGTCGGCCTCGCGCACGATGATGGTGCGGCAGGCCAACCCGGCGCGGATGACAGAGGCGTTTGGCCTTTACGCGCTGGCAGGCAAGGCGACCAGTTTCCTGGCGCCGACGCTGATCGGCGTGGTGACCTATATCACCGGGTCGCAGCAGTTGGGCGTATCTCCGCTGGTCGGGCTTTTCCTGATCGGGCTTTTGTTGCTAGTCTGGGTCAAACCCGATGGAGACCCCGCAGCATGGTCCGAAAATTCCTCACCCTCGGCCTGATCGCCACGTTGGCGGCGTGCGGTGCGCCGCAGCCGAAACAGCCCGCGCAGATGGAAACCGTGGGGCGCAGCGCCGGGATCCTCAGCACGAAGGATGCCAAGGACCTGTTCGGTGCCAAGCGCGCGCCATCGCGGCAGCGGTCCGCGGCGTTCGGCTCTTATGCCAAGGGCTGCCAGGCAGGGGCGGTTGAACTGCCCGAAACCGGGCCGACATGGCAAGCCATGCGCCTGTCGCGCAACCGCAACTGGGGACAGCCGGAACTGATTGATTTCCTGCAGGATCTGTCGCGCAAGGCCGCTGCGATGCCGGGGTGGGAAGGCATTTATATCGGCGACCTCAGCCAGCCGCGTGGCGGGCCGATGACTTCGGGCCATGCCAGTCACCAGATCGGGCTGGACGCAGATATCTGGATGCTGCCGCCCAAGCGGCTGAACCTCAGCCGGTCGGAACGCGAAAACATTTCGTCCATTTCCCTGCGTCGGGCCAATGGGGCCTATACCAACGATGCCTGGACACCGCAGCACATGGCCTTGATGAAAGCCGCGGCGCAAGATCCGCGGGTCGCCCGGATCTTTGTCTTTCCCGGGGCCAAGGTGCGTATGTGCAACGAGGAAAAGGGCGACCGTGCCTGGTTGCGCAAGATCCGCCCGTGGTACGGGCATCATTATCATTTCCACGTCCGCCTGAACTGTCCCAAGGGGGCCAGCGGCTGTGTGAACCAGTCGCCGCCGCCGCCGGGGGATGGCTGCGCCGATGCGCAACAGTGGGTCAACAATATCCTGAACCCGCCGCAGCCCGACCCGAACGCGCCCAAGCCCAAGCCCAAGCGCGCCCTGCAACTTGCGGACCTTCCCAAACAATGCGCCGGCGTCTTGCAGGCGAACTGATCAAGGCATGTCTGACGGTTCTGGTCCTGGCCCAAACGGCCGGGGCAGAGCCGTCGGCGCGCCTTGTCGGTGTGTATCGCTGGTTCGGGGACGAACCGGGCGACGCGGACCTGTTTGGCGGTTTTTCCGCGATCGAGGTGACCGAAGATGGCGGCGGGTTCACTGCGCTGACCGATCACAGCGATCTGTTTTCGGGCCGGTTCCTGCGCGAAAACGGCGTGATCACGGGGATCGAGCGTGGCCTGCTCCGGCACCTGACCGACGACACGGGCGCCCGGCTGGACCACGAATATTGGGATTCCGAAGGGCTGGCGGTTGCGCCAGACGGGCGGATCTTCGTGTCTTTCGAAGGCTTCCACCGGGTCTGGGACTACACGGATCCGGCGCGTACCGGCATCCTTCCTCGACCGGCGCAGTTCAACACCCTGATCGCCAATTCTTCGCTCGAGGCGCTGGCCGTCGATGCGCGTGGCTGGCTGTACACCTTGCCGGAACGGTCCGGGCGATTGACGCGACCGTACCCTGTTTACCGATACCGCAACGGCAACTGGGATGTGCCGTTCCACATCCGCCGCGATGCCGCGTTCCTGCCGGTGGGCGCGGATATCGGGCCGGATGGCAGGTTCTACCTGCTGGAACGGGCGTTCAACGGCTATGCCTTCAGCAACCGTGTCCGCCGCTTTTCCCTGAGCGAGACCGAATTGGTCGAGGAGTGCGTGATCCTGCAAACAGAGCCCGCGCAATACGACAACCTGGAAGGGCTGTCGGTGTGGCGGGATGAGACCGGCGCGATCCGTCTGACGATGATCGCGGACGACAATTTCAACTGGTTCCAGCAGACCCAGATCGTCGAATACACCATCGCTGAATGACTTGCGCCCGACAGGGCTTGGCAGTAGACGGTCGCGTCCCCGATTCCCGGGGGCCAAGTCCCCGCAACCTTGCAAAAAACGGGTAAACCAATGACTCGCCAGCATCTTCCCGGCATTCTTGCCATGGCCGCCATCGTCGTGGCCTCCAACATCCTTGTGCAGTTCCTGTTCGGCCAATGGCTGACCTGGGGGGCCTTCACCTATCCCTTCGCCTTCCTTGTCACCGACGTGATGAACCGCGTCTATGGCGCGGCCGCCGCGCGCAAGGTGGTGTTTGCGGGCTTTGTCGTCGGCGTGATCTGTTCGCTGATCGGCACCCGGATCATGGGCGAATTCGGGCCGCTGGTCACGCTGCGCATCGCGCTGGGATCAGGCTTTGCCTTCCTGACCGCGCAGTTGCTGGACGTGGCGATTTTCGACCGGCTGCGCAACGGGAGCTGGTGGCGGGCACCGCTGGCATCGACGCTGGTGGGCTCGTCCGTCGATACGGCGATCTTCTTTACCGTGGCATTTTCCGCGTCTTTGCAAGCGCTTGAGCCTGCGAATGATGTCAGCTGGGCGGGCGAGGTCCTGCCCCTGCTGGGCGTTGGTCCGTTGGTGCCGTTGTGGGTGTCGCTGGGCTTTGCCGACTGGCTGGTCAAGCTGTCATTGGCGCTGATCGCACTGGTGCCGTTCAAGATGATCGTTTCATGGGCGCTTCACGATAAACGTCCGGCGTGACATCAAATTTCATTTTGTGTTCCGGGCGACCCGTGCCACCCTGATCTGGCAGTCAATCAGAGAAAGGAGGTGATCCAGTGTCTAGAGAAGCATTGGAGAGAGGTGTCGGAACAGTTTGGGAGGGTCACCGCTAGGGCAACCCTTGGCGTGTGACGACGCCCGAATTGGCACGGCCTAACCGCCACGCCTCCGAAATTCTCGAAGGACCGCCCCGGACTGACGGGCGGTCCTTTTTGTTTGCGCCGCACCGCGGCGGGCGGGGGCTTTGACGGCGGGGCACATTCGATGCACAAGGCATGCACATTCCATGCATATTGCAGGTGCAGCAAAACGGGCGCGGGATCATGCGGATCAACGACAAGATCGAAATCGCGGATTGGGAACTGACCGAGCAGTTCATCCGGGCCAGCGGTCCGGGTGGGCAGAACGTCAACAAGGTGTCGACCGCGGTCGAGCTGCGGTTCGAGGCGGAGCGGTCGCCCAATTTGCCGGGGCCGGTCAAGGCACGGTTGAAGCGGCTGGCCGGGCGGCGCTGGACCAACGAGGGCGCGCTGGTGATCCAGGTCGACGAGACCCGGAGCCAGGCCCGCAACCGCGAGATCGCGCGGGACCGGCTGGCCGAGCTGATCCGCAAGGCATTGGTGGTGCCGAAACGCCGGATTGCCACCAAGCCCACGCATGGATCGAAGCTGCGCCGGCTGAAGGCCAAGAAGGAACGCGGCGAGGTCAAGGCCCTGCGCGGCCGGATCGAGGGCGAGTGAGGCGCGGAGGGGGCGCAGCCCCCTCTTGCCCGTTCCGGGCAATTCACCCCCGGAGTATTTTCGGAAAGATGAAAGGCCGGGTGCGGCCTAGTCCGAGACCATGGCGCAGAGCAGTTCGAACATGACCGACACACCGAGATACGCGGTGGCGCCGGTGGCGTCGAAGGGCGGCGAGACTTCGACCATGTCGGCGCCGACGATGTTCAGCCCGGCCAGTTCGCGGACCACGGCCAGCGCTTCGAAACTGTTGGGGCCGCCGATTTCGGGCGTCCCGGTGCCGGGGGCGAAGGCCGGGTCGACGAAGTCGATGTCATAGCTGATGTAGGTCGGATCGCTGCCGACGATGGCACGCGCTTCGGCCATGACATCGGCATAGCCGCGGGCGAAATATTCCTCGATCGGGATGATGCGGATGCCGACGGATTTGGCGAAGTCGCGGTCCTCCATGTCATAGGCGGTGCCACGGATGCCGATCTGGACCACGCGTTTCGGGTCGAGCAGGCCTTCTTCCACGGCGCGGCGGAAAGGTGTGCCGTGGGTGTACAGGGTGCCGCCGAAATAGCTGTGGAAGAGGTCGGTGTGGCTGTCGAAATGGATCATCCCGACCGGTCGCTGGCGGGCCAGCGCGCGCAGCACCGGCAGGCTGGTCAGGTGGTCGCCGCCGGCAGTCAGCGGCCGGATGCCTTCCTGTACCAGCTGTTCGTAGAAGGCGGTGATCCGGGTCATGCTGTCCTGGATATCGGCCGGGTTGGGGCCGACGTCGCCAAGATCGGCGCAGTTGACCCGTTCGAACGGGCGGAGGCCGGTGATGCCGTTCTGTGCCCGGATCATGGTGGAGGCGTCGCGCAATTGGCGCGGCCCGTGGCGCGGGCCGGGGCGGTTGGTTGTGCCGCTGTCCCAGGGTACGCCCACCAGGCCGATCTGCACGTCGCCGAAGCGCGGGTGATCGGGGGCCAGGTGCGGCAGGCGCATGAAGGTGGGCACCCCCGCGAAGCGCGGCAGGTCAAACCCGGAGACGGGGTGGAAATAGGGATCAGAGGACATTGTCGGCTCCTTCGCGGTTGAGCGCAGACTGTCGGGCCGGGACGGGTTTGGCAAGGGTGCGCGGCGCGTGCTGGCGGGTCAGGACAACCGGGCGTGGCGGGTCAGCGGCCCGTCGCCCTGGGCGTCGATCCGGGTGAGGGCAGTGGCGATGGGTTCGTAAGCCACGGTCATGGTCCAGGCGTTGGCGTGAATCAGGGTGTCGGCGTCGACCGCCATGGCGACATGGCCTTTCCAGAAAAACAGGTCGCCGCGTGTCGCCGGCGTGCCGGGGGGCAGCGTCTGGCCCAGGGACTTTTCCTGCAGGTCGCTGTCGCCGGGGCAGTCGATGCCGCAGGCGTGCAGCGCGGTTTGCACGAGGCCGGAACAGTCGATGCCGAGCGCCGAGTTGCCGCCCCAGAGGTAGGGCGTGCCGAGCAGGCGTTCTGCGACGGTGACCGGATCGGAGTCCGGATGCGGGAGGGGGGCGAGGTTGTTGGCGCGGAACCACTTGGTGTCCGTTCCGATGCGGACCCCGGCCCAGGTGTCGACCTGTTCGGTCACCTGCACCGCGCTGTCGTAGGGCAGGACAACCGGTGTGCCCGGCTGCTTGACGCTGCGGCTGTCAAGGCCGATGGCGCGGGCGACGGCGACGCGGTGGGTCCGCGGTTGCGCCGGGCCGAGGTGGTGCGCCGCGACCCAGCCGACATAGCCGTCGCGGGTGGCAAAGCCGAAGGCCCAGGGCCCCTGCGTGTCGAGCAGGGTAAAGCCCGCGCCGGTCAGCAACTGGCGGTCCCGCTTGCCGTCCGGGGCGTTCAGCAGGTCGACCGGGTGCGGGGCGGTGACCATCTGAGGGGTGCCGTCGGTGAACCTGTCCGCGGCAATCAGGCCTTGCAGGCTGCTGTGGGCGACGTGGCCGTTGCTGCGCAACGGGCGGCGATCGGTGGGGGCGGTCACAGGCCCAGCACCTGCGGCAGCGCGTCGAGGATGGCGCGCGGGCCCTGACCGACGCCGCCCTTGGGGCGGGCGGGGGCGTTGGACGGGTTCCAGCCATAGATGTCGAAATGGGCATAGCGCGGCGTCGCCTCGACGAAGCGGCGCAGGAACAGGGCGGCGGTGATCGACCCCGCCATGCCGCCGCCGGGGGCGTTGTCGAGATCGGCGATGCCGGGTTCGATCATCGCTTCATAGGGGGTGTGGAAGGGCAGGCGCCAGACCGGATCGGCCATGCGCGGGGCAGAGTCGGCCAGGGCCTGCGCCACGTCGTCGTCATCGGTGAAGAACGGCGCGAGATCAGGACCGACGGCGACACGCGCGGCCCCGGTCAACGTGGCCATGGAGATCAGGAAATCGGGCATCTCTTCGTCGGCATGGGCCAATGCGTCGGCCAGCACCAACCGGCCCTCGGCGTCGGTGTTGTTGATTTCCACGGTCAGACCCTTGCGGCTGGTCAGGATGTCTCCGGGGCGGAAACTGTTGCCCGAGACCGCGTTTTCCACCGCCGGGATCAGCACGCGCAGGCGGATCGGCAGGTTCAGCGCCATGATCATGTGGGCCAGGCCCAGCACGTTGGCGGCGCCGCCCATGTCCTTTTTCATCAGCGCCATGGAAGAGCCCGGTTTCAGGTTCAGCCCGCCGGTGTCAAAGCAGACGCCCTTGCCCACCAGCGTCAGCGATGGGCCGGTATCGCCCCAGCGGATGTCGATCAGGCGCGGGTCGTCATCGGCGGCGCGGCCGACGGCGTGGATCATCGGGAAATTCTGCGCCAGCAGTGCCTTGCCCACGGTGACGCAGATCGTGGCGCCGAATTCGGTGGCAAGCGAGCGCGCCGCCTCTTCCAGCGCGGTCGGACCCATGTCAGAGGCCGGGGTATTGATCAGGTCGCGGATCCGGGCCTCTGCCGCGGCGTAGATCTGAAGGCGGTCGGCGTCGATGCCGTCGGGGGCCACCAGCCGGGCCTGCGCTGGTTTGCGGTCGCGGTAGCGGGCAAAGGCATAGCCGGTCAGCAACCAGCCAAGCGCCTCTTCCGCTTGTGCGGCGTCGGGCAGGCCCGAGGCGATGCGATAGGTGCCCGCGGGCAGGCCGGGCACGGCGGCGGCCAGCGCAAACCGGCCCCGGCGGCGCTGCGCCTTGGTACCATAGCCGATCAGCACCGCCGCTGCGGTGCCGTCCTCGGACGGGATCGCCAGGCTGCTGCCGATGCCAGCGGAAAACCCGTTGGCGGTGACCCAGGCGCGGACGCGGTCGGACTGGCTGTCGGCCCAGGCATCGACCTGGTCAGGGGACAGGACGTGGACGGGACAGGCGTCGGCGTCGGGCAGGGCAAATTCGATGGGCATCTTGCGGGTTCCTTGGGCACTTGCCTGACAAGGGTACCTGCCCAAGGCGCGGCTGCAAGCGGAATTGGTGTCAGACCAACTGGTCGTGGGTGTCCCAGATCGCGGTCAGCGACTGTTCCCCGACCCGGATCAACCGCGCGGTGGTGGCCTGCAACGCGGTGCGGTCGCCATCGTCCAGGCATTGCTGCACGTCGCCGGCGACCCGTACAAGGCCCGCCAGCCCGATCTGTGCAGCAATGGCCGCCACAGAGCGAGCCGTGCGATGCAGATCTTTCATGTCTCCGGTTTCCAGAAATCGTTCGACCCTGCCCAACCTTTGGCCCAGTTCCTCGAGCGCGCGACAGATGACGCCTTCGGCCACGCTGGTGCCCAGTTGTGCCCGGAGCAGGTCAATCTGATCGGATTCCACAAATGCCCGTTCTTTCACGGGCAGCACTGTAATTTGTCCCACCGGGACCCCCTTGATCACTCACCGGGGGCAAGAATGCGTGTCGGGGGTTCCCAAACGGTTAGCCGCGTTTCATCTTTTCTCTCGAATTTCGGGTGAATCCTGCGTATCGACACGACGACTCAGAACAGGAGAGACCTTGATATGCCCGCACGTGCGCTGCCGTCCTATCTGATCCAACGTTACCAGGGCTGGAAGGCCACGACCTATGCCGAGAATGGCGCATGGTACAAGCGGCTGGCAAGCGAAGGCCAACGTCCGCGGGCAATGGTGATTTCGTGCTGCGATTCGCGTGTACATGTGACGGCGATCTTTGGCGCCGACACCGGCGAATTCTTCATCCACCGCAATATCGCGAACCTTGTTCCGCCGTACGAGCCTGACGGGCAGCAACACGGCACCTCTGCCGCGGTGGAATACGCGGTGACGGCGCTGAAGGTGTCGCACCTGATCGTGATGGGGCATTCGAACTGCGGCGGGGTTCAGGGCTGCCTGGACATGTGCACCGGCAAGGCGCCGCATCTGGAAGAAACGTCAAGCTTCGTCGGGCGCTGGATGGATATTCTGCGGCCCGGCTTCGACCGGGTGGCGGGCATCGCGGACGATGCCGAAAAGGCGCGCGCGCTGGAGAAAGAGGCCGTCGTTGTCTCGCTTGAGAATCTGATGAGCTTTCCCTTCGTCAAGGCCGCCGTCGAGGCGGGCGACCTGACCCTGCACGGGCTGTGGAACGAAATCGGCGCGGGCGAGCTGGAGTGGTACGACAGCAAGACCGGGACCTATCAGCCGGTCTGAGCCTTAGACCTGCAACGCCGCAGTGGTGCCGCCCGGCGCCATGCTGACCACCGGCCGGCCGATGCGGCCTGCCAGGCTGCGCAGCGGCACGCCCAGCGATTGGCCAGTGCAGATCGCGCTGCCGGAGTCGCGGTCGATCACAACGAGGCGGCCGTGGCGCAGAGCCAGGCCATAGCCCTTTTCCCCCAGCTTCTGGGTCAGCCCCCGCCAGTCGGTGGCGGTTTCGAAGATCGGGGTCAGGAAGCCGCGCAGCAACAACAGCGATTCACTGTCGAGCGGGGCGGGCAGGGCGTCGGACTGCTGGCCGTGCCAGTCTGTATCGAGGTTCGGTTGCATGTGCATGGTCGGTCTCCTGCATGTGCAATCAGGCTGGGCGCGGATTCGGGCCGGAAAAGGGCCGGTGCGGACCGATTTTGCGGCTGGCGGGGGGATTCTTGCGGGCGGTTGCTGCAAGCAACGCCTTGTTTGCGCAAACATATTTTCCGGCCGATCCGGCAAAGAAAAAGGGCGGCCCGCGGGACCGCCCCTTGCAATCGTTTCCGGTCGGACGATCAGCCCTTCTTCAGGCACTCGCGGCCAAGAAGTTCGGCGATCTGCACCGCGTTCAGCGCCGCGCCCTTGCGCAGGTTGTCGGACACGCACCACAGGTTCAGCCCGTTCTCGATGGTCGAATCCTGGCGGATGCGGCTTATGAAAGTGGCGAAATCGCCGACGCATTCCTTCGGCGTGACGTAGCCGCCGTTCTCGCGCTTGTCGATTACCATGATCCCCGGTGCTTCACGCAGGATGTCGCGGGCTTCATCCTCGTCCAGGAATTCTTCGGTTTCGATGTTCACCGCTTCGGAGTGACCGACGAAGACCGGCACCCGCACGCACGTCGCGGTGACCTTGATCTTGGGGTCGATGATCTTCTTGGTCTCGGCCACCATCTTCCACTCTTCCTTGGTCGAGCCGTCGTCCATGAAGACATCGATGTGGGGGATGACGTTGAACGCGATTTCCTTGGTGAACTTCTTGGCCGGCACGTCGGCGGTGGGGTTGTAGACCGCCTTGGTCTGTTCCCACAACTCGTCCATGCCGTCCTTGCCCGCACCCGACACCGACTGGTAGGTCGAAACGACGACGCGCTTGATCGTGGCGCGGTCGTGCAGCGGCTTGAGCGCGACAACCATCTGCGCGGTCGAGCAGTTCGGGTTGGCGATGATGTTCTTCTTGGCATAGCCATGGACCGCCTGGGGGTTCACCTCGGGGACGATCAGCGGAACGTCGGGGTCGTAACGATAGAGCGACGAGTTGTCGATCACCACGCAACCGGCGGCCGCGGCCTTGGGCGCGTATTCCTTGGTCGGACCAGAGCCGACGGCAAACAGCGCCATGTCCCAGCCGGTGAAATCGAACGTGTCCAGATCCTTGGTTTTCAGGGTGGTGTCGCCAAAGCTGACCTCGGTGCCAAGGGATTTTCGCGACGCGAGCGCGGCGATCTTGTCGACCGGGAACTGGCGCTCGGCCAGGATGTTCAGCATTTCACGGCCCACGTTTCCCGTGGCACCGACGACTACGACCTTGTAGCCCATGGTCTTACTCCTTTTACGGTCAGCCGGGCCGGACGCGACATGCGCGCGGCGCGGACTGGCGCGCCTCTTACCGCAGGCGGGGCGTAGGTGAAAGGGGTTTGGCCGCGGGTTGCGCGGATTTCATGACCTGCGCAAAAAACGGGCACGCTTTTTGGTTGCGCTATCATCGAAATCGAGGGATTTTGCCCGTGAAGCGGGCGTCGATCCACGTCTTGACCAAAAAAGACGCATTAACCCTCGTTTCACCGGTGGAAATTCGCCGGTCTTTGCAGGTGCAGAAAAACTTTGCTTGTCCAAGCTTTGTGCAAATCGGTATAGAGATGCTGAGTATTTAAGATGGCGTTTTGGATTCAGTACGATTCTGTGCGGGTTCTGTGTGTGCTCCGTGGGTGTTTGCGGAACAAGAAAGAGCGGCGGTTATCGCGAGGGAACACGAATTGCTTTATCGGTTCGTCACATCATTGAACTGGCGGCAGAAGGGCGGGATTTTCCTTCTGCTTGACGTCCTCTCGGTCGTCGTCGCGTTCGTGACGTCCGTTTACCTGATGATGCCGTCTTACCGGTTCAGCGCGACGCTCTATGATCTTCTGCCGATGCTGGCGTTTCTGGCCGCGCTGAGCGTGCTGGTCGCCGTGCGCCTGGACCTGCCGTACCTGCGGCTGAACGCCTACGAGTCGCGCGGGCTGCACCGTACGGTGCAAATGGCGATCGTGCTGGGCGCGTCGGGGGCGCTGATCAACCAGTTCCTGCAAGTCAACGTACCGCTGTCGCTGTTTTTCGTGTTTACGCTGATGGTCGCATTCCTGGGGATCACGTCGCGGCTGGCGCTGCGGCAGATCACACTGTGGATCTACAGCCAGAACAATGACCGGATGCGGGTTCTGATCTATGGCGCGGGCCAGACCGGGCAGCAGCTTGTCGCGGCGCTGCGCACCGACGACAAGGTCGTTCCCGTGGCGTTCATCGACGACAATCCCACTATTCAAAGCCTGACCGCCGCAGGGTTGCCGGTGTTTGCCCCCAGCAGCATCACCGAACTGGTGCGCGAGAAGAAAATCGACCGCGTGGTTCTGGCGATGCCGTCGCTGAGTCAGCCGCGGCAGGCGCGCATCGCTCATGGGCTGCGCGAAATGGGCTGCGAGGTTCATGCGCTGCCATCCTTCGCCGAACTGGTGGGCAGCGGTGACCTGGACAAGCGGTCGACTCCGGTGGCAATGGACGACCTGCTGGGCCGGACCGGTCTGGCCTCGGAGTTGCCCGGCGTCAGCCATGCCTACAGCAACCGCCGCATTCTGATCACCGGGGCCGGCGGGTCGATCGGATCAGAGCTTTGCCGCCAGTTGATCGCCTGCAAGCCCGAGCGTGTGGTGCTGCTCGATCACAGCGAGCTGGCGCTTTACAGCATTGACAAGGAACTGCGCGACCTGACCACCGGACTGAAGATCGTTCCGGTTCTGGGCTCGGTCTGTGACGAGGACCTGGTGCGCCAGACGCTGGTCGAGCACGAGATCGACGTGGTTTTGCATGCTGCGGCCTACAAGCATCTGCCGATGGTGCAAACCAACGTGATCTCTGGCCTGAACAACAATGTGATCGGCACCAAGATCATGGCCGACGCGTCGCGCGAGGCAGGGGTCGAGCGGTTCATCCTGGTGTCGTCGGACAAGGCGGTGCGCCCGACCAACGTGATGGGCGCGTCGAAACGTCTTGCGGAACTGGTGGTGCAGGACCTGGCGACGCGGTCTGACAATACGATGTTTTCGATGGTGCGGTTCGGCAACGTGCTGGGCTCTTCGGGGTCCGTCGTGCCGCTGTTCGAGGAACAGATTTCCCGTGGCGGTCCCGTGACGCTGACACATGGCGCGGTCACCCGCTATTTCATGACGATTTCCGAAGCGGCGCGGCTGGTGCTGCTGGCGGGATCGTTCGCGCGTGGCGGTGACGTCTTTGTTCTGGACATGGGCGACCCGGTGCCGATCAAACGCCTGGCGCAACAGATGATCGAGGCAGCGGGCTATACCGTGCGCGACCGTCATAACCCCAACGGCGATATCGAGATCAAGATCACCGGGCTGCGCCCCGGCGAGAAGCTGCACGAAGAATTGCTGATCTCTCCTGACATGCTGACCACCCCGCACAACAAGATCCTGCGGGCACAGGAAAGCTATTTGTCGGAAATCGAGATGGCGACCGCGCTCAAGGACCTGCGCAGGTCGATCGAAGGGCGAGACGTGGACGGCGCAATGGCGGTGATCAACCGCTGGGTCGAAAGCAGCGTCGAGAAAAAGCCGAGCCGCGTAACCTCTTAAAGACTGGCCCGCAAGGCTTGAAGCGTAAGGTCAGGCGGGGCGTCAGCGCCCCGGTATGTCCTCTCTTGGCGCGACAGGCCCCCAGGTGTCGATGATCTGTACCGCCTCTTCGGCGGTTTCGACAAACCGGAACAGGTCCAGATCCTCGGTGGAAATTGTCCCGGCCTCGGCCAGGGCGTCCCAGTTGATGATCTTTTCCCAGAACGCGCGCCCGAACAGCAGGAACGGCACCCGCCGCATCCGGCCAGTCTGGATCAGGGTCAGCGCCTCGAACATTTCATCCAGCGTACCAAAGCCGCCGGGAAAGACGCAGATCGCGCAGGCGCGCATCAGGAAATGCATCTTGCGGATCGCGAAATAGTGGAAGTTGAAGCACAGCTCTGGCGTGACATGCGGGTTCGGGGCCTGTTCATGCGGCAGCACGATGTTGAGCCCGATCGAAATGCCGCCCGCGTCCGCCGCGCCCTGGTTGCCTGCCGCCATCACGCCGGGGCCACCACCGGTAACCACCACGTTTTCGCGGTTGTTCGAAGCGACCGAGCGTTCCGTCATCAACCGGGCGAAGTCCCGCGCGACGTCATAGAACCGCGACAGTTCGGCCAAGGCCGGGGTCTTGGCGCTGGCTTTGTTGGCGGGTTCGGGGATGCGCGCGCCGCCGAACAGGACAACCGTCGAGGCGATCCCCTTTTCGTCCAGCAGAAGCTGCGGTTTCAGCAATTCCAGCTGCAGGCGGACCGGACGCAGTTCGTCGCGACACAGGAAATCGTCATCGGCAAAGGCCAGTCGATAGGTCGGGGACCGGGTCTGCGCCGTGTCGGGCACATGGCCCGCGGTGTCGCGGTCAAGATGGGCGTCGCGGAAAATGCTGTGGCGGTCTTCGGTCATCTGGGTTTCCTTGTTCACCATCCTCAATGCCTATAGCGTCCGGTGCAAATGCACCAGAGCAGGGGACGGCAATGACCGATTGGACGGCAGAGATCGACGCGGCGGCAACACGGATCGCGGGACATGCGCAGATCACTCCGGTGATGGAAAGCGCGGCCCTGGGGCTGCCCTGTGCGGTGGCGCTGAAGCTGGAGCAGTTGCAGCACACCGGCAGCTTCAAGGCGCGGGGGGCGTTCAACACGCTTGTGGCGTCAGATGTGCCGGCGGCCGGTGTCGTCGCGGCCTCGGGGGGCAATCACGGGGCGGCGGTCGGCTATGCCGCGCGGTCGCTGGGGTATCCGGCGCGGATCTATGTGCCGGAACTGGCGGGGCCCGCGAAAATCGCGCTGATCGAACGGACAGGGGCCGATCTGACGGTGGTTCCGGGCGAATATGCCGATGCGCTGGACATGGCCCGGCGGTGGGAGGACGAGCAGGGTGCGATGCAGATCCACGCTTATGACGCGCCTGCGACGGTGGCCGGGCAGGGTACGGTGATGCGGGAATGGGAAGCGCAGGGGCTGCAGGCCGACACGGTGCTGATCGCGGTGGGCGGTGGCGGGCTGATCGCCGGCGCGCTGGCGTGGCTGCAGGGGCGGCGCAAGGTCGTGGCGGTGGAGCCCGCGACCTGCAACACGCTGTCGGCGGCGCTGACCGCCGGCGCGCCGGTGGATGTGCCGGTTTCGGGCGTGGCCGCCAACGCGCTGGGGGCGCGGCGGATCGGGGCGATCTGCTTTGGTCTGGCGCAGACCCATGGCGTGACAAGCGTCGAGGTGACGGATGCCGCCATCGTCGATGCGCAAAAGCGGCTGTGGCAGGCGCACCGGCTGCTGGTAGAGCCGGCGGGCGCTACGGCGCTGGCGGCGCTGACCTCGGGCGCATACACACCCGAACCGGGGGAAAAAGTCGCCGTGCTGGTCTGCGGCGGCAACATCGCGCCGGACCCGCTGGGCTGACGCGCGGTTTCTTCGCATTGTCTGCCACCGGTTGCGCGGCTATAGGGCGTCCAACATCAGATTCACCGGGAGGGTCCCCAATGTCCAACGCACAGCTTGAAACCGCCATCGAAGCCGCCTGGGAGGCGCGTGACACCATCACCCCGATGACCGGTGGCGAAACCCGCGAAGCCATCGAGGATACGCTGAACGCGCTGGACAGCGGCGCGCTGCGCGTGGCCGAGAAAATGGAGAACGGCGACTGGCATGTGAACCAGTGGGCCAAGAAGGCCGTGCTGCTGGGGTTCCGCATCAAGGGCATGGAAATCCACGACAACGGCCCGCAAGGGTCCGGCTGGTGGGACAAGGTCGACAGCAAGTTCAAGGGCTGGGGTGACACCCAGTGGAAGGCGGCCGGGTTCCGCGCCGTGCCGAATTGCGTGGTGCGCAAGTCGGCCTATATCGCGCCGGGCGTGGTGCTGATGCCGTCCTTCGTGAACCTGGGCGCCTATGTCGACGAAGGCACCATGGTGGACACCTGGGCCACCGTGGGCAGTTGCGCCCAGATCGGCAAGAACGTGCACCTGTCGGGCGGTGTCGGGATCGGTGGTGTGCTGGAACCGATGCAGGCAGGCCCCACCATCATCGAGGACAACTGTTTCATCGGTGCGCGGTCCGAGGTGGTCGAGGGCTGCATCGTGCGCGAAGGCTCGGTCCTGGGTATGGGCGTGTTCATCGGCAAATCCACCAAGATCGTCGACCGCGAAACCGGTGACGTGATGTACGGCGAAGTGCCGCCCTATTCGGTGGTTGTCGCGGGCTCCATGCCGTCGAAGAACGGCATCAACCTGTATTGCGCGGTGATTGTGAAGCGGGTGGACGAGCGGACCCGGTCCAAGACCGGTATCAACGAACTGCTGCGCGACTGATCGCACAGACGGGGGCAGGGTGGGTTTGAAACCTGCCCTGCGCCGACAAGGGGGCACGCATGTCCAAGGACAAACCAGCGAAGAAACAGCAGGTCTATACCCTGCTGGTGCAGGTCGGGCGCAAGAAGGACGACGGGCTGCCCAAGGGCAGCACCGGCGCCGCGCTGATGTGTTATGCCAGCGGCGTGGACGAGGCCGAAGCGGTGCGCGAAACCGTGGCGATCCTGAAGCAGGCCGATCTGGCGCCGCTGGACGTGACCGGCTACGGCACCGAGGACGAGCGCCGCGCCCAAGGCCACGTGATCGACGAGGAAGAGGCCGCGCTGATGGCACGCGCGCTGGAAGAAAACAGCGTCATCGTTGCGCAGATGACCCCGTTTTTCGACAAGGACTGAGCGTTCAGGCCGCGCGGGTCGCGGCCAGCGACGCGGTTTCGGTTGCGCCCAGCAGCGGATAGGGCGACGGCCCGTGTTCCGGCAGCAAGTGCAGCGGGCCCTGCGCCAGAAGGCTTTGTTCCAGCCGGTCCTTCTGTCGCCGGATGCGGCCGATGTTCAGTGTATCGAGCGGCACGCCATGGCACAGCACCGCAACCGGTTCGGGCAGGACAAGCTGGGCAAGGTTGACGAAAGGCGCGCGGTGCGGCGCGTCATCGGTCTGCGCAAAGCCGCGTGGCAGGTTCGAGATCGCAAGGCGCACGGCATCAGCGCCATAATCATACTCCACATCGCCCCCGGTCACCACCAGCCGCTGCTGCGGCGTGGCGACCAGATCGCGCTTCAGCCCGAAATGGGGCGCGCGCAGCCGGACCGGGCGGAAACTGCCGACTGCCGGAACGGACCGCCGGACGACCTGCAACACCGGCATCACCGCGCCGGACAAGGTGCGCACCGTGTCACCCGGCTTGAGCTGTTTCAGCGGCACCGGGCCGTGCGGCGTGTCGATCGCGGTGTCGTCATGCAGCGACGGGGCCGGTCCGATGGGTTCGACCCCGTCAGAGACCGCCATGAACCCGGCCTGCGCAGCCAGCCCGTTCAGGTGCCGTTCGCGCGCCAGCGCCCACATGTCCGACAGCATCAGCGCGGCCGGGGCGCGACCCATCGCATAATGCAGGCTGTCGTCATCGGGGTTCTCGACGGCCAGGCGCGAAACATTGGCCGGACTGTCCCAGGAGAAACTGATCCGCAGCCGCGCCGGATCGCCGGTCAGCGGCAGCGAGGCGTGGAACACGTCGCGCCCCACGGTGATAACCAGAACGATGCCCATCGCCGGCACCCATTGCAGGGAAAACAGGCCCTGTGCGCCTTCGGTGCGGGTCATCCGCAGCAGGGTGGGGCCGGTGGCCAGCGTCGGCGCGGGTGTTTCGACAATCAGCGTGCCGCGCGGGATCGCCTGTTCCACCCCTTTCAACCGTCGCGCCGCCAGTTGCGGGGCAATCCAGCTTTGGCCGTCGCCGTCGAATGATAACCAGCCCATGCCTGTGTCCTTCTGCTTGCCGCCGTGCGGACAAATCGGAAAAATCGTCAGTCTTGAAAACGCTGCCCGGCCGTGAACGGCTCTTTTTATGCTGGGTTGTGTAGCACAAGCCCGAGTCTCGCCCAAGCAGAATTGCGGTTGCGGTTTGCAGCGGATCGCCAGACCGGGTAGCAAATGGGCAAAGCTGACCAAGGACATCTGCCCATGACGCCGCTCGATCCTGCCGACCTGACCGCGAAACTGATCCGCTGCCCCTCTGTCACGCCCGACGAAGGCGGCGCGCTGGTCCTGCTCGAAGAAGTGCTGAGCGCAGCCGGGTTCACCTGTACCCGTGTCGACCGCGGCGGCGTGTCGAACCTGTTTGCCCGCTGGGGCGACAAGGGGCACGACCGGACCTTTGGCTTCAACGGGCATACCGACGTGGTGCCGGTGGGCAACCCGGACGACTGGTCGGTGCCACCGTTTTCAGCCGAGATCCGCGATGGCTGGATGTATGGGCGCGGTGCGACCGACATGAAGTCTGGCGTGGCGGCCTTTGCCGCGGCGGCGGTGGATTTCGTACGCGAGACGCCGCCGGACGGGGCGATCGTGCTGACCATCACCGGGGATGAAGAGGGCGACGCGGTGGATGGCACCGTGGCCCTGCTGGACTGGATGCAAGATCAGGGCGAGGCGATGTCGGTGTGCATCGTGGGCGAACCCACCTGTCCCGACCACATGGGCCAGATGATGAAGATCGGGCGGCGCGGGTCGCTGTCGGCGTGGTTCCGGGTGTTGGGGGTGCAGGGGCATTCAGCCTATCCGCACCGCGCGAAAAACCCGCTGCACGCGATGGTGCGGTTGATGGACCGGCTGGCAAGCCACGAACTGGACACCGGGACCGACCATTTTGACGCCTCGACGCTGGCGGTGGTCAACATAGACACCGGCAACACCGCGACCAACGTGATCCCGGCGGAATGCAAGGGCGCGGTCAACATCCGGTTCAACGACGACCATTCCGGCGCCAGCCTGTCGGACTGGCTGCGGGCCGAGGCGGCGAAGGTCGACGCGGAATTCGGTACGACGACCGAGGTGGCGATCAAGATTTCCGGCGAAAGCTTTCTGACCCCGCCGGGGCCATTGTCGGACCTGGTGTCGCGCGCGGTGGCGGCGGAAACCAACCGGGTGCCCGAGATGTCGACGACCGGGGGCACGTCGGATGCAAGGTTCGTGAAAAACCACTGTCCGGTGGTTGAATTCGGCCTTGTGGGGCGCACGATGCACCAGGTCGATGAACGGGTCGAGGTGGCGCAGATCCACCAGTTGAAAACGATCTACACCCGGATGCTGCGGGACTATTTCGCGTGATCATCACGGTGACGGACGATCTGGCCGCGTGCCACGCGCTGCGGCGGGCCGTGTTCATCGAGGAACAGGGCATCGCCGAGCCCGACGAGTGGGACGACCTGGACGGGCAGGCGGTTCATTTCCTGGTGCTGGATGACGCGCAACCGGTGGCCACCGCGCGGCTGATCCCGGCGGGTGACTTTGGCAAGGTCGGGCGCATCTGCGTGCTGCCGTCGCATCGCGGCGCCGGGCTGGGCGCGGCGCTGGTGCGGCACGCGGTCGATCATTGCCGGGCGACGCCCGGCGTGACACGGGTGTTTTTAAGCGCGCAGGCCCACGCCATTCCGTTCTATGAACGGTTGGGCTTCGTGCCCGACGGCGTGGATTACGACGACGCCGGGATCCCGCATCGGGACATGTGGCTGAGCCTGTGACCCGTCATCTGGTTGTCATGCTGAAAGAGCCGCACCCGGGCCGGGTCAAGACCCGGCTGGGTCGCGATATCGGCATGGTGGCGGCGGCGTGGTGGTTTCGGCACCAGACCGCAGGGCTGTTGCGGCGTCTGCGCGACCCGCGCTGGCAGGTGGTTCTGGCGGTGGCCCCCGATGCCGAGGGGCTGCAAAGCCGGATCTGGCCCGGGGATTTCCCGCGTCTGCCGCAGGGGGCGGGCAATCTGGGCGACCGGATGGCGCGGGTTTTCCGCAGCCTGCCGCCCGGCCCGGTCTGTATCATCGGCGGCGATATTCCCGGTGTCCGGCCGCCCCACATCGCCCGCGCCTTTGCCGCGTTGGGCGATCACGACGCGGTGTTCGGGCCGGCGCCCGATGGCGGCTATTGGCTGGTCGGGCTGAAATGCAGCGCGGCGGTGCCGGCGGGCCTGTTCGACGGGGTGCGCTGGTCCAGCGCGCATGCGCTGGCCGACAGCGTCGCCACCCTGGCGGGCAAGCGGGTGGCGCTGGTCGATGAATTGGCAGATGTCGACACCGCCGCCGATCTGCTGCACCTTGGCAGGTGACGGCCCCCGCGCCGCGTGCTAGGCCAAAGTCATGAGCAAGCTGCCCACCAAGGCCGAGATTCTTGAATGGATCGCGGCGAACCCGACCCTTTCTGCGAAACGCGACATTGCCAAGGCCTTCGGGATCAAGGGTGCCGCGCGCATCGACCTCAAGCGCCTGCTGAAAGAGCTGGAGGATGAAGGCCATCTTGAAAAGCGCAAGAAGACCTATCGCGATCCCGACCGGCTGCCGCCGGTCAGCGTATTGCAGGTCAAAGCGCCCGATGCCAACGGCGACCTGTTCGCCCGTCCGCTGGAATGGCACGGCGAAGGGGTGGAACCCACGGTTCTGATCCTGCCGCGCGCGTCCGATCCGGCACTGGGCGAAGGCGACCGCATCCTGGCCAAGTTGCAAGCGGTGCACGAGGCCGACCACAACTATGAGGCGCGGCTGATCCGGCGGATCGGGGCCAACCCGCACAAGATCGTCGGGATTTTCCGCAAGACCGCCGAGGGCGGACGCATCCTGCCCATCGACAAGGGCGCGGACAAGGAATGGTTGGTGACCGCCGCCGCGACCGGCGGCGCGCAGGACGGTGAATTGGTCGAGGCCGAACAGGCCGGGCCGAAGAACCGTCTGGGCCTCCCCAAGGCGCGGATCGTGATGCGGCTGGGCGATCCCAGCGCGCCGCGCGCGGTGTCGCTGATCGCGATTCACCAGCACGGCATCCCCGACGATTTCCCCGACGACGTGGTCGCCGAGGCCGACGCGATGAAACCGGCGGGCCTGAAGGGCCGCACCGACCTGCGCGACTTGCCGCTGATCACCATCGACCCGGCCGATGCGCGCGACCATGACGACGCCTGTTTCGCCGAACCGGATGATGATCCGAAGAACCCCGGTGGTCATGTGATCTGGGTCGCGATTGCCGATGTGGCGCATTACGTGACGCCCGGATCGGCGCTGGACCGCGAGGCGCGCAAGCGTGGCAATTCCAGCTATTTCCCTGACCGGGTGGTGCCGATGCTGCCCGACCGGCTGTCGGGCGACCTGTGTTCGCTGCACGAAGGCGTGCCGCGCGCCTGTATCGCCTGCCGCATGGTGGTGGATGCCGACGGCAACAAGCGGTCGCACAGTTTTGTGCGCGGGCTGATGCGATCACCGGCCTCGCTGAACTATGCCGAGGTGCAAGAGGCGATCGACGGCACCCCCAACGACAAGACCAGGCCGCTGGTCGAGCTGGTGCTGAAGCCGCTGTATGCCGCCTATTTCGCCCTGCGTGCCGCGCGTGAACGGCGGCAACCGCTGGATCTGGACCTGCCGGAACGCAAGGTGGTGTTGGATGACGATGGCAAGGTGACCTCGGTCAACTTTGCCGAGCGGCTGGATGCGCACCGGCTGATCGAGGAATTCATGGTGCTGGCCAATGTCTGCGCCGCCGAAACGCTGGCCGCGAAGAAGGTGCCGCTGCTGTACCGCGTGCACGAGGAACCGCCGGCGGAAAAGCTGGAGTCGCTGCGCGACACCGCGATGGCGGCGGGCCTGGTGCTGGCCAAGGGGCAGGTGCTGAAGACCGCGCATCTGAACAAGCTGCTGCACGACGCGCAGGGCACCGAGGATGCCGAACTGATCCACCTGGCGACGCTGCGCAGCATGACGCAGGCCTATTATTCGCCCGCCAATTTCGGGCATTTCGGGCTGGCGCTGCGGTCTTACGCGCATTTCACCTCGCCCATCCGGCGCTATTCCGACCTGATCGTGCATCGCGGCCTGATCACCGCCCATGGCTGGGGCGACGACGGTCTGTCGCATTGGGACATGGAAAACCTGGAAACCACCGCCCAGCACATCAGCGACACAGAACGCCGGTCGATGATGGCCGAGCGCGACACCACGGACCGGTACCTTGCGGCCTATCTGTCGGACCGGATCGGGGCGGAATTCACCGGCCGGATCAGCGGGATCGCCAAGTTCGGCGTCTTCGTCAAGCTGGACGAAACAGGCGCCGACGGGCTGATCCCGATGCGCAACCTGGGGCACGAGTATTTCCATTTCGACCGGGACAGCGGTACTTTGATGGGGGCCGACAGCGGCACGATCATCACGCTTGGGCAGCATGTTACCGTGCGTCTGACCGAAGCGGCCCCGGTGACCGGGGGCATTGCGCTGGAACTGCTGACGCTGGAAGACGCGGCCATGCCGCAGGGTCGCGGTGCATTCCGCAAGGGGGGCAAGCCCGGGCGCGGCAAGCCGCCCCGGCGCAAGCTGGTGCAAGCGAAGAAGAAAGACGCCAAGGCCAAGGTCAAGCGACAGCGCACCCGGCAACGATAGCGTCGTCAGACCCGGTGGTAGGGGCTGCCCGACAGGATCGAGGCAGCACGGTAGAGTTGTTCCGACAGCATCACCCGCGCCAGCATGTGCGGCCAGACCATCTTGCCAAAGGACAGCAGGAAATCTGCCTCGGCGCGCAGACCCGGGTCGATCCCGTCGGCGCCACCGATCATGAACGCAAGATCGGAACAGCCGCCGTCGCGCCAGCGCCCCAGCCGGTCAGCAAAATCGGGGGATGTCATGACCTGCCCGCGTTCGTCCAGGGCGCACAAAACGGCCCCCTTCGGCAGCGCACGGCGCAGCAAAGCGGCCTCGGCCGCCATGCCACCGCCCTTGCGGTCCTCGACTTCGGTCACGGATGCGGGACCAAGCCCCAGCGCCCGGCCGGTCTTGTCGAACCTGTCGAGATAATCTGAAATAAGCTCGCGTTCAGGACCGGCCCTGAGCCGGCCCACCACGCACAGGTGGACACGCATTCAGACGGCGGTCTTGGTGTCCGCGCCCATCGGCTGCCACATCTTTTCCAGCTGATAGAATTCGCGCACTTCCGGACGGAAGACATGCACGATCACGTCGCCGGTGTCGATCAGCACCCAGTCGCCTGTTTCCTTGCCTTCGACCTTGGCGAAGACGCCATGGTCCTGTTTCATCGCCTCGGTCACCTTGTCGGCAATGGCAGCCACCTGCCGGGACGACCGCCCCGAGCAGATCACCATGTAATCGCCAATCGAGGATTTGCCGCGCAGATCGATCTGCACGATGTCCTCGGCCTTCATGTCATCGAGTTCCTTCAGGATCGCGGCCAGCAATTGTTCGCTGGTTGCGTCCGTGCCTTCGGTGCCGGTCATCGGCACCCCCGGGTCAACGGCCATGGCCGTGTCAGCGGTAAGAGACAGATCAATGTCCTCCATGCAGCGCGCCGCCAAATGCCCCGGCGCCGGGCCTCGTGATCAAAAAGGTAGCACTTTGGGCACAGAATCTCAACGTTTCCACACCCGCGCCACACGCGAAGGCGGTTCCTTGCTTGGATTTGCGGCAAAGGTCAACGCAATTTCTTGAGGATCCGCAGCGAGGCATAGCCATCCGGCACCAATCCCACGGACTTTTGATAGGCCCGCACGGCGGCGATCGTCAGCGGCCCGATCTTGCCGTCGATCTTGCGGGTGTCGAACCCCTGCGCGGTCAGCCGCTGCTGTAATTCGATGCGTTCATTGAACGTCAGCGCCCGGTCTTCGCGCGGCCAGCCCGACCGGATCGGGCCGGCACCGGTGATCCGGTTGGCAAGGTGACCCACGCCGATGACATAGGCATCGGCGGTGTTGTAGGTTTCGATCACGTCGAAATTCTTGAAGATCATGAAGGCCGCGCCTTCGGCCCCGGCGGGCAGCAGGATCGACGCCTTGCCATGGTCGGGCACGGCGCGCCCGTCCATCCCCTGGATCCCCAGCCTGGCCCAGTCGGAGGGCAGTTTCAGGATATCGCGGTTGGCCAGTTCATAGTCGAACCCTTCGGGGATCGTCACCTCGACCCCCCAGGGCAGGCCTTTGACCCAGCCGTTTGTCTTCAGGTAATGGGCGGTCGAGGCCAGCGCGTCGGTCGGATCGTCCGACCAGATATCGCGGCGCCCGTCGCCGTTGAAATCGACAGCAAGCCGCTGGTACGAGCCCGGGATGAACTGCGTGTGGCCCATTGCCCCGGCCCAGCTGCCCTGCAGCTTGTCCGGCGTGGTGTCGCCGGATTGCAGGATCTTCAGCGCGGCCAGCAATTCGCCTTCGAAAAAGCTGCGGCGGCGGCCTTCATAGGCCAGCGTCGCCATGGCCGAGATCACCGAGGTGTTGCCCCGGAACGTGCCATAGGCCGATTCCAGCCCCCAGATCGCCACGACAAATTCCTTGTCGACGCCATAGGCCGCCTCGATCCGGTCCAGCAGGCGCGCATTCTTCGCCAGCGCTGCCTTGCCGTTGGCGATCCGCGTGTCCGAGGCCGCGCTGTCGAGATACTCCCAGATCGTCTTGGTGAATTCCGATTGGGTCTTGTCACGGCGCACGATTTCCGGGTCATAGCGCACCCCCTTGAAGGCGCGGTCATAGACCTTGCCGGTGATGCCCGCAGCAACCGCACGGGGGCGGAAGGACTTGACCCAGATTTCGAACCCGGCCTGTTCTTCGGCGGATGCGGTGACCGCCGGGGTGGGCAGGGCCGGTGCCGCCGGCCGGGCCGACGGGCGCAGCGATGCGTTGGGCGCGATGGAGACAAGCGCAACGGTGTCCGCCGCCGGGCGCCCGATAGGGCGCAGCGACCGTTCGGGGGCGGCCGTGGCGGTGGTGGCGGCGAGAATGGCGATCAGGGCGCTTAGGCGCGGGGACATGGGCGACTCGTTTTTGTTTTTGAAGGGCTGCTCTTGGGACAGGCTAGCGCGACTGTTTCGGTTCTGGAAGCAATCCGTTCGAGTTGTCGCGACTGTCCGCCGATCCACGGATCTGTTCCAGAAACGCCCTCAGCATCGGTGCCCTGCGCGGCCGAAAGCTGGTGTCGCTGACGACAAGGTCGCGCATCCGGTCCAGCCGGAAGGCGCGGTAGTCGCCGCGCAGCAGGCACCAGGTCAGCAGGCAATGGCTGGCTTCGAAATAGACGATGGCCAGCGGGCAGACCGCGCGCCGCGTGTCCTGCCCTTGCCCGTCGCGATAGGCGAAACTGACTTGAACCTCGTCCCACGCCGCCCGGCGCAACTGGCGCGCGTCGATCCCCGGTGGCGGCGGAGGGGCAAACCGGTGCGCGGTCAGGACCGCGTGCTGCAATCGCCTGGACTGCGCCTCTGGCACCCGGGCGCGCAGCTTGGCCAGGGCGCTGGTCGCGGCCTCTTTCAGGGCGGGGTCGCCCACGGCCTGAACCTCGCGCAGGCCCAGCACAAGTGCCTCAAGCTCTTCGTCGTCGAACGCCATGGGGGGCAGGCTGGCGTCTTCGATCAGGGTGTAGCCATAGCCTGCGGCGCCGTCGATCACCGCGCCCAGCCCCCGCAGCGTGTCGATGTCTCGATACAGGGTGCGATCCGACACACCGGTTTCCAGCGCCAGTCGCTGGGCGGTGACGGGGCTGGGCAGGCTGCGCAGGGCTTGCATCAACTGGAATAGACGGGCGGTGCGGGACATGCGATCAGCATAGACTGACTTCCTGACAGGAATCGACAGCAGATCCGTGTTATTGCAGGGGCTGTTCACGATCAAAGGATGCCCGATGCTGACCCTTCTGACTTTTGCCGGTGACAGCCATGACCCGTCTTTCAGCCCGTTCTGCGTCAAGGCGATGTGCCTGTTGCAGATGTCGGGGCTGGACTGGCAGCGCAAGGATGTCGCGATGCCGCGGAACACCCCGCATGGCCGGTTGCCGGTGCTGCTGGATGGCGACCAGGTGATCGCCGACAGCAGTTTCATCCAGGCGCATCTTGAGGCCAGGGGTGTCGAATTCAATGCCGGACTGAGTGCCGCGCAAAAGGCCCAGTCCCACGCGCTGATCCGCATGGTCGAGGAAAACCTGCGCTGTGGGCTGGTGACCGACCGTTGGCTGAACGCGGAAAACTGGCTGTGGGTCAAACAGGCGTTTTTCGGCAAATTGCCGGGGCCGTTGAAGGGAATCGTTCCGAATATCGTGCGCAGGAAGGTGCGTAGGGCGATGGAGGCGCAGGGGATCGCACAGTTCGATGAGCCCGACCGGCTGGCCCGACTGGGTGCCGATCTGGAGGCGCTGACGGTGGTTCTGGGGGATCAGCCCTTTCTTTTCGGGGATGCCCCGACGGCGGCGGATGCCGCAATCCTGCCGGTGCTGAGCATGATCGACGGGCTGCCGAATGACACCGGCTTGCGCCGGTTGATGCGCGCAAACGCGGCGCTGGTGGCCTATGTCGATCGGGCCAGGCCGGTGCTGTATCCCCCGGCAGAGGGTCAGGTGTAGGCGATGATCAGCAGCAAGACGCCAAGGAGGACGCGATAGATGACATAGGGTGTGAAGCTGACCGACTTCAGCAGCCGCATCATCAGGCTGAGCGCCAGAAGCGCCGAGACAAAGGCAAAAACCGCTGCGATGCCGCCGTCGCGGGCGGCTTGCGCGTCGGCGCTGGCCGCGACCTCGGCCCCAAGAAGGATACCGGATGCGGCGATGGTGGGGATCGACATCAGCATCGCCAGCTTGGCCCCGCCTTCGCGTTCGTAGCCCAGCTGCCGGGCGGCGGTGATGGTGATGCCGGACCGAGAGGTGCCGGGGATCAGCGCCACCGCCTGCCACAGGCCCATGATCACCGCGTCGCGCAAGGACCAGTCCGTATCGGTCTTGGCGGTGCCGCCGGTCTGGTCGGCCCAATAGAGCACGATCCCGAACAGCAGCATGGTCCAGCCGATAACCTTGATCGAGCGCATCGCATCGCTAAGACCTGTGAGGTTCAGGACAAGTCCGACCACCACCACCGGGATCGTGGCCACGATCAGCAGGAAGGCCAGTTGTGCGCCGGGAGTGTCGATCCTGCCGCGAAAGACACGGGGCAGCCCGATCAGCCCGTCTTTCACGTCGCGCCAGAAATACAGGATCACGGCGGCCAGGGTGCCAATGTGAACGGCGACGTCGATCACCTGTCCCTGATCGTCCCAACCGGCCAGATTCGGCAGAAGAATCAGGTGACCCGAGGACGAAATCGGGAGAAACTCGGTAACGCCCTGCAATACGGCGAGCAGCAGCAGGTGATACAGTGCCATGGCGTGACCTTTTATGTCGCGGGTGGGGTTTGGGTATCACCTGAACGATTCCAAAGGGAAGCGGTATTTTGGGTCCGTATCGGACCTTATAGTCACCATGCCGCGCCGGAAATCTGCAACCTTGCGGCAAATATTCTCAATATAGGACAGCATTGCTGACTTTTCATTCCTGAAACTCTTGCTTAGAAGGGCGGCTCAGACGGAATCCACGGGAGACAGTGGCCATGGCCAAGCAGCCTATGCTGAAATTCGTACAGATCGAGCGGGACATGCCGGAAAAGCGTGCGGCGGATCTACGCAAGAAGGATTTCGACGAGATTTATGCCGAGTTCGCCGCGGCCAAGGCGGAAGAGCAGGCCAGCAGGTGCAGCCAGTGCGGCGTGCCCTATTGCCAGTCGCATTGCCCGCTGCACAACAACATTCCCGACTGGCTGCGCCTGACCGCGACCGGCCGTCTGGAAGAAGCCTATGCCACCAGCCAGGCGACGAACACCTTCCCGGAAATCTGTGGCCGCATCTGCCCGCAGGACCGCCTGTGCGAAGGCAATTGCGTGATCGAACAGTCGGGCCACGGCACCGTGACCATCGGCTCGGTCGAGAAATACATCACCGACACCGCCTGGGACAACGGCTGGGTCAAGCCGATTGCCCCGGTGGCCGAGCGCACCGAAAGCGTGGGCATCATCGGTGCGGGCCCCGGTGGCCTGGCCGCCGCTGACATGCTGCGCCGCGCCGGTGTGCAGGTTACGGTCTATGACCGCTATGACCGCGCGGGCGGGCTGCTGACCTATGGCATCCCCGGCTTCAAGTTGGAAAAAGACGTGGTCATGCGCCGGGTCGACCTGCTGAAAGCGGGTGGTGTGACCTTCAAGATGGGCGTGAACGTGGGCGAGGACATCTCGTTCGATGACATCCGCGCGGCCCATGACGCGGTGATCATCGCCACCGGCGTCTACAAGAGCCGCGATCTGGGCGGGCCGGGCAGCGGGGCTGCCGGCATCGTCAAGGCGATCGACTATCTGACCGCGTCGAACAAGGCGTCGAACTTTGGCGACACGGTGGCAGAGTTCGAAAGCGGTGTGCTGAACGCCAAGGGCAAGAAGGTTGTGGTGATCGGCGGCGGCGATACCGCGATGGACTGCGTCCGCACCGCGATCCGCCAGGGCGCGGAAAGCGTGAAGTGCCTGTATCGCCGCGACCGCGCCAACATGCCGGGCTCGCAGCGCGAAACCCAGAACGCCGAGGAAGAAGGCGTTGTGTTCGAATGGCTGACCGCGCCGGTGGGCTTTACCGGCGATGCGGTCAATGGCGTGATCGTGCAGCGGATGCGCCTTGGCGCGCCGGATGCGTCGGGCCGGCAAAGCCCCGAGGTCATCGACGGTTCGGACTATACCGAGGATGCCGACCTGGTGATCAAGGCGCTGGGTTTCGAGCCCGAGGACCTGCCCCAGCTGTGGAAAACCCCCGGCCTAGAGGTGACCCGCTGGGGCACGGTGAAGGCAGAATTCACCAGCGGCCGCACCTCGATCGACGGGGTCTATGCGATCGGCGACATCGTGCGCGGCGCGTCCCTGGTGGTCTGGGCGATCCGCGATGGCCGCGACTGTGCCGAAGCGCTGCTGAGCGACCTGAACGCCAAGGCCGCGGTGGCCGCGGAATAAGCCGAAAGGCGGATGCACACGGCATGCACATTCCATGCACAAACCATGCGCATGGGGTGTGACCCAGAAAAGCGCGACAGGACAGAAGAGCTGACCTGTCGGATCAGGAAACCGGAAACCAAGGTGAACGGCGCATGAGCGAGCAGCGGACGGGACGATGCATGTGTGGCGCGGTGCGCTTTACCGCGACCGACGTGCCCTCCAAGGGCGGGATCTGCCATTGCGAGATGTGCCGCCGCTGGACCGGGTCGGCGCTGATCGGGATCACGGTGCCGACGGGCAGCATCACCTGGCAGGGCGAGGCGCCGTCGGTGATCCAGTCGTCGGACTGGGCCGAGCGGGGGTTCTGCGGCAAGTGCGGTTCTGGCCTGTTTTTCCGGGTGACGCTGCAAGGCGACTGGTTCGGGAACACCGAACTGCCGGTGGGGGTGTTCGACGACCCGAACGGGTTCGAGATCACCAACGAGATATACATCGACCACAAGCCCGACAGCTATGCCTATGCCGGCATGGACGGGCGGAGGTTGCTGACGCGCCAGGAGTGCGTCGAGAAGTTTGGCGTGCTGGACGGCGGCGGTCCCGAGGACTGAGCGCGGCGCGCGTGACGATGACGGGACGCGGGGGCCAGCCCCCGCGACCCCCGGGATATTTGGGGCCAGAAGAAGGACCCCGGGTTTACTGAGTGCCGCCATTGCGCGGCCGGACAAGGAGAAGTGCCATGACCGAATTCGACGCGAACTGGGCCGCCGAGATGGCGGCCAAGCGCAAGTGGATGGCCGAGAACGGTCTGTATTCCGAAGAGGAAGAGCATTCCTCTTGCGGGGTCGGGCTGGTCGTTTCGCTGGATGGCAAGCCAAGCCGCAAGGTTGTCGAGGCCGGGATCACCGCGCTGAAGGCGATCTGGCACCGGGGCGCTGTCGATGCCGATGGCAAGACCGGCGACGGGGCGGGCATCCACGTGCAGATCCCGGTGGCCTTCTTCTATGACCAGATCGACCGCACCGGCCACACGCCGCGCAAGGACGAACTGATGGCCGTGGGCCAGGTGTTTCTGCCGCGCACCAACTTTGGGGCGCAGGAAACCTGCCGGACCATCGTGGAATCCGAAGTCTTGCGGATGGGGCATTACATCTATGGCTGGCGCCACGTGCCGGTGACGGTGGACTGCCTGGGTGAAAAGGCCAATTCGACGCGGCCCGAGATCGAACAGATCCTGATTTCCAATGCCAAGGGCATTGGCGAGGAAGAGTTCGAGCGGGAGCTGTATGTCATCCGCCGCCGGATCGAGAAGGCCGCCGCTGCCGCGGGCATCAACGAACTGTACATCGCGTCGCTGTCGTGCCGGTCGATCATCTACAAGGGCATGATGCTGGCCGAGCAGGTCGCGGAATTCTATCCCGACCTGAAGGACGCGCGGTTTGAATCGGCCTTCGCGATCTATCACCAGCGCTATTCGACCAACACTTTCCCGCAGTGGTGGCTGGCGCAGCCGTTCCGCATGCTGGCCCACAACGGCGAGATCAACACGCTGAAGGGCAACCTGAACTGGATGAAGAGCCACGAGATCCGCATGGCGTCGTCCACCTTCGGAGAGCTGGCGGAAGACATCAAGCCGATCGTGGCCAGCGGGTCGTCGGATTCGGCGGCGCTGGACGCGGTGTTCGAGGTGCTGGTTCGCGCCGGCCGGTCGGCGCCGATGGCCAAGACCATGCTGGTGCCGGAATCGTGGTCCAAGCAGGCGGTGGAACTGCCGCAGTCCTGGCGTGACATGTATTCCTACTGCAACTCTGTCATGGAGCCGTGGGACGGCCCGGCCGCGCTGGCGATGACCGATGGCCGCTGGGTCTGTGGCGGTCTGGACCGCAACGGCCTGCGCCCGATGCGCTATGTCGTGACCGGGGACAACCTGCTGATCGCGGGATCCGAGGCGGGCATGGTGCCGGTGTCGGAAACCAACGTGCGCGAAAAGGGCGCGCTGGGCCCGGGCCAGATGATCGCGGTCGATATGGCCGAGGGCAAGCTGTACCACGACACCGAGATCAAGGACCGTCTGGCCAACAGCCAGCCGTTCGGGGAATGGGTCGGCAAGATCAACGAACTGGACGAAGAACTGGCCAAGGTGACCGAAGTCCCGCTGTTCGAAGGCGCGGAATTGCGTCGTCGCCAGATCGCCGCGGGCTATAGCACCGAAGAACTGGAACAGATCCTGGCACCCATGGCCGAGGATGGCAAAGAGGCGATTGCTTCGATGGGGGACGACACGCCGCCCGCCGTCCTGTCCAAGAAGTACCGGCCGCTGAGCCATTACTTCCGCCAGAACTTCAGCCAGGTGACCAACCCGCCGATCGACTCGCTTCGGGAATACCGGGTGATGAGCCTGAAAACGCGGTTCGGCAACCTGAAGAACGTGCTGGATGAATCCAGCGCGCAGACCGAAATTCTTGTCGTGGACAGCCCGTTCGTGGGCAATGCGCAATTCACCGAACTGCTGAAGCAGTTCAATGCCGAATGCGTCGAGATCGACTGTACCTTCCCGGTGGGATCGGGCGACGGCGCGCTGCGGGATGGTCTGGCCCGGATCCGGGCAGAGGCCGAGGATGCGGTACGGTCCGGTGCCGGGCATCTTGTGTTGACCGATCAGCACCAGGACGAAGGCAAGATCGCCATGCCGATGATCCTGGCCACCAGCGCGGTGCATTCGCACCTGACGCGCAAGGGGCTGCGGACTTTCTGTTCGCTGAACGTGCGGTCGGCAGAATGCGTGGATCCGCATTACTTTGCCGTGCTGATCGGTGCGGGGGCGACCGTTGTGAACGCCTATCTGGCCGAAGATTCGCTGGCCGACCGGATCAAGCGCGGGTTGCTGGACATCCAGCTGACCGAGGCGGTGGCGCGGTATCGCGAAGCCATCGACCAGGGCTTGCTGAAGATCATGTCGAAGATGGGGATCTCGGTGATTTCGTCCTATCGCGGCGGTCTGAATTTCGAAGCGGTGGGCCTGAGCCGTGCCATGGTGGCGGAGTATTTCCCCGGCATGGTGTCGCGGATTTCCGGCATCGGGGTCAGCGGCATTCAGAAGAAGGCCGAGGACGTGCACGCGCTGGGCTTTGGCGGCGGTCAGGACGTGCTGCCGGTGGGCGGCTTCTACAAGGCGCGCAAGTCGGGCGAGACCCATGCCTGGGGCGCACAGACGATGCACCTGCTGCAGATGGCCTGCAACAAGGCGTCCTTCGAGCTGTGGAAGCAGTATTCCAAGGCGCTGCAAGCCAACCCGCCGATCCACCTGCGCGACCTGCTGGCGATCAAGCCGCTGGGTGAACCGATCCCGCTGGAGGAGGTGGAGTCGATCACCTCGATCCGCAAGCGGTTCGTGACCCCGGGCATGTCGCTGGGCGCGCTGTCGCCCGAGGCGCACAAGACGCTGAACGTGGCGATGAACCGGATCGGGGCGAAATCCGACAGCGGTGAGGGTGGCGAGGATCCGGCGCATTTCGTGCCTGAACCGAATGGCGACAACCCGTCGGCCAAGATCAAGCAGGTGGCGTCGGGCCGGTTCGGCGTCACCGCCGAATACCTGAACCATTGTGAAGAGCTTGAGATCAAGGTGGCGCAGGGTGCCAAGCCCGGCGAGGGTGGCCAGTTGCCCGGCATGAAGGTCACCGACCTGATTGCCCGTCTGCGCCATTCGACCAAGGGCGTGACGCTGATTTCGCCGCCGCCGCACCACGATATCTATTCGATCGAGGACCTGGCGCAGCTGATCTATGACCTGAAGCAGATCAACCCGCGCGCCAAGGTGACGGTCAAGCTGGTGGCTGCGTCGGGTGTCGGCACGATCGCGGCCGGTGTGGCCAAGGCCAAGGCCGACGTGATCCTGATTTCGGGTCACAACGGGGGCACCGGTGCGTCGCCCGCAACGTCGATCAAATATGCCGGCCTGCCCTGGGAAATGGGTCTGACCGAAGCGCATCAGGTGCTGTCGATGAACAACCTGCGTGGCCGCGTGACCCTGCGGACCGATGGCGGGTTGCGGACCGGTCGGGACATCGTCATGGCGGCGATGCTGGGGGCCGAGGAATACGGCATCGGTACCGCGGCGCTGATCGCGATGGGCTGTATCATGGTGCGCCAGTGCCAGTCGAACACCTGCCCGGTGGGCGTCTGTACCCAGGACCCGGCGCTGCGTGAGAAGTTCACCGGCAATGCCGACAAGGTGGTGAACCTGATCACCTTCTACGCGCAGGAAGTGCGCGAAATCCTGGCAAGCATCGGGGCCCGTTCGATGGACGAGGTGGTCGGCCGGGCCGACCTGCTGCGACAGGTCAGCCGCGGGGCAGAGCATCTGGACGATCTGGACCTGAACCCGCTGCTGATTCGCGTCGATGGGTCCGACGACATCGTCTATGACCGGGCCAAGCCGCGCAACGCCGTGCCCGACACGCTGGACGCCGAGATCGTGCGCGATGCCCATCGCTTCCTTGAGGATGGCGAGAAGATGCAACTGTCCTATGCGGTGCAGAACACGCACCGGACCGTGGGTACGCGCACGTCGAGCCACATCGTCAAGAACTTCGGGATGAAGAACGCGCTTCAGCCCGATCACCTGACGGTGAAGCTGACCGGTTCTGCCGGGCAGTCGCTGGGGGCGTTCGCGGCGCCGGGGCTGAAGCTGGAAGTGTCGGGCGATGCCAACGACTATGTCGGCAAGGGCCTGTCGGGGGGCATCATCGTGGTACGTCCGCCGCAGGTCAGCCCGCTGACCGCGTCGGAAAACACGATCATCGGCAATACCGTGCTTTATGGCGCGACCGATGGCTATCTGTTCGCAGCAGGCCGCGCCGGCGAACGCTTTGCCGTCCGCAACTCGGGCGCGAAAGTGGTGGTCGAGGGCTGCGGCTCGAACGGGTGCGAATACATGACCGGCGGCGTCGCGGTGATCCTGGGCAGCATCGGTGCCAACTTTGGTGCCGGGATGACCGGGGGCATGGCCTATCTGTACGATCCGGCAGGCCAGGTGCGTGACATGATGAACATGGAAACGCTGGTTACCTGCCCGGTGGGCGAGGGCCACTGGCATGACGAGCTGAAGGGCCTGATCGAACGCCACCTGGCGGAAACCAACAGCCGCAAGGCGCAGGATATCCTGCAGCATTGGGACATGGAAAAGGACAACTTCGTGCAGGTCTGCCCGAAGGAAATGCTGAACAAGCTGGCACACCCGCTGGCCGAGCTGGACGCGGCCATTCCGGCCGAATAAGGCAACGCGTGATCAAGAAAGACAGGGGCAGGCTGCAAGGCCTGCCCTTTTTGGTTGAAAGCCGCCCAGACATTTCGCTCGATTTCGCTGAAATGCCCGTGTGGCTCCGCATTTCCGCCCAGATCTGACCGTCTATTCAATCACAAGTCGAACAGGTCTTGTCGCCCTCGACTGTTGTGTGTTCCGGTACAAGTTGTCATCCCGACCCGTCCTGGTGCTCACAATGGACGGTTGTACCACAGGGGTCCGCAAGGTAGCGATTGCGGACCCCGCACACGTGTGTTTGCGCTGGTTCCGCTGCGTGGCTGCGGTTAATATCCGTCGCAAATGGCAGGCGGGCAGAAGACTAAATCCAAAGCCGGGAAGACAGCGAAACCCGACGCGACACCGCGGCGGTTTCGTCCGTTCCGATGGCTGATGCGCTGGACACTTCGCGGGGTCTCGGCGCTGTTTCTGCTGGTGGTTCTGGTCGTGCTGGTGGTTCGGTTCCTGAACCCGCCGACAACCTACTACATGTTCAGCGAAAGCCGCCGGCTGGGCGGCGTCGATCACCAATGGGTCCAGGCCGACGGAATCGCGCCGGTGATGCTGCGGTCGGTGGTGGCCGCCGAGGATGCCAATTTCTGCAACCACTGGGGGTTTGACGTGGCCGCGCTGCGGGCCGCGATTGCCGAAGGCGGCACGCGCGGGGCCTCGACGATCAGCCAGCAGGTGGTCAAGAACGTGTTCCTGTGGCACGGGCGCAGCTACAGCCGGAAGGCGCTGGAGGCGTTCATCACCCCGGTTCTGGAAGGCGTCTGGACCAAGCGACGGATCGTGGAAGTCTATCTGAACGTGGCCGAGTTCGACGAGGGCGTGTTCGGGATCGAAGCGGCGTCGCGACACTATTTCGGTGTCGGGCCCGAGGCGTTGAGCGCAGTGCAGGCGGCGCGGCTGGCGGCGGTCTTGCCGTCCCCCAAGACCCGCTCTGCATCGCGGCCTACCCCCGCTTTGCGGCGGCGCGCGTCGGCGATCCTGGACGGGGCGGAAACCATCCGCCGCGACGGGCGCGCACGGTGTTTCGAGGCAGATCAGTAGGGCGGGAAGGCGCGTGTGCCGCGCCTGCGAGAGGCTCTGCCTCTCGCGCTCTCCGGGATATTTTCGGCCAGAAGAGGGAGGCGGCCGGTCCGGCTGCGGCGCGGTGGCGTCAGGGGGCGTGCATCCGTTCCACATAGGCGCGCAGTTCCTCGGCCTCGTGCCGGGCTTCGCGCAAGCCGTCCATGGCGGCGGACAGTTCGGCCTCTGTCTGGGTCAACTGGTTGGTCAGTTCCGCTTCGCGCTGTTGCAGGTAGGTGATCGCCTGGTCGCGGGTTTCCTCGGCCTCGTGCAGTTCCTGGCTCATGCGCTCGAGTTGATCGACATCGGCCTGGCTGACCCGGGTGAAGCGCGACAGAAGCCAGTGGGCGAACCAGCCAAGGCAGAAGGCGACGAACAGGATGATCGCGGTCGCGATGATGAATTCGGTCCTATTCACTGGCGTTTGTCCCCTGCTGGTCCGTGGCGGTATCCGCGGCATCCGTGTTGGTGCCGGTGTCATCGGCGTTTCCGGTGTCTTGGCCGGTTTGCGACAGGCTTTCAAGCGTTGTCGTGCTGTCCTGTGCAGGCGCTGGCCGGATCAGGCGAAACTCGATCCTGCGGTTGGCTTCGCGGCCTTCCTCGGTCCCGTTGTCGGCGATCGGGTTGGCTTCGCCATAACCCTTGGCGGTGTAGGCGCTGGTCGGGATGCGGCGGTCGAGCAGGGCCTGAAGCACCGCTTCCGCACGGGCCTGGCTGAGGTCCAGGTTCATCGATTCGCGGCCCTGGCTGTCGGTGTGGCCCTGGATTTCCAACGGAATGTCGCCGCAGAGTTTCAGCAATTCCGCGACTTCGTCCATGATGTCCTTGGCCGACGCATCCAGCGTGGCGGAGCCCGGTTCGAAGGTGATCTTGCGGTCGCCGATGACCTCGACGATCTGGGCTTCGCATTCCTCGGGGGTGGGGATGCCCAGCACCGGGTCGAGTTTTTCCAGGTAGGTGACGTTGATTTCGAAGTCCTGGCCCTCGCCCAGCTTTTCGGCCAGCAGGGCGGCGATTTCATCGGTGGCGGTGGGGTTTCCGGTGTTGCCGGTGACCGAAATCAGGTCGGGCGTGATGATGACCGCGCCGTTGTTCAGTTCGGCCAGCGCCTCGAGCCCGGCCAGTACGCGCACGGACCAGGCCGGGGTCAGGCTGTCGTCGACGCGGGCGGCCATGCGCACCACGCCGGACCCGAAGCGGGCCTGGGCAAAGCTTTCGGCGGTGACCCGGGCGATGTCGCTGTTGATGCGGCCACGCAGGGCGACAGCGCCTTCGGGGCTGAGCGTGGCGGTGAATTCCGGCGGACCCTGATCGGAAACATCGGGTGTTTCGGGCAGCACGGCGGTCAGGGCAAAGACCGGCGGCAGCGCGTTTTCCAACTCTCCGATGACCTGATCGTAGAGGTCGGGATCGGTGTCTTCGCGGGCAATCAGGCTGATGTCGGCATCGGAAATGGTGACGCTGTCGCCGCCCAGTCTTGCCAGCGCGTTCAGCGACAGTTCCACCGCTTCGGCCCAGCGGCGTGTCGGCACGCCCAGCCCGATACGGCAGTCGGCCTTGTCTTGCAGGCCAATCGCGGCGGCGGCGGCAAGAATGCGGGTCCGGCTGTCTTCTGTGTCGGCGGAACAGGCGTCAAACCGCGCGCCGTCCTCGTCGATGACGAAGCGCAGGGTGAAGGGGGTGATGACCGGGCGCGGAGCGGTCAGGTCCAGCGCCAGCTTCACGTCCGGCGGGGTGCGGCGGACAAGATCCGCCTCGAGTCGGCGTTTTTCTTCGCCGCTGCCCGCCATCGCGGTGACCGAAACCTTGTCGATCTCGACCGAGATCTTGGAGCGGGGCAGGTCGCCCAGGGTCGACAGCGCGAATTCCAGGGCGTCATCCCAGCTTGCGGGAGCGTCGAAACTGGCCCCTTCGAGGAAATCCGACACCGGCACGTCGCGGCCGACCTTGCGCTGGATGCGGTCCAGCAGTTCTGCGCGGTCGGTTTTCGCCGGGATCAGCCCGATCAGCGACAGCCCGGCATCGTTGCGCAGGATTTCGACCGAGAAGCGCGGCGGCGTCAGGCCTTCGCTTTCAGTGACGGTCATCTGGTCCAGCACCCGGGCGGCATCGACCACCCGGCCCGCGGCGCTGACCGCCTGAAAACGGTCAGCCTCGGTCGGGGCGTTGCCGGCAAGAAAGACCTGAAGGCCGTTGGCGTCGACCGTGGCCCAGGTCAGGCCTTCGCGGTCCAGTTCGGACTGGACCCCGACGATGGACGCGTCTTCGATCAGGCGCGACGAGAAATAGGCCGCGACGATGGCAAGCGCCCCGGCAATGACAAAAGCCGCGAGGGTCAGGAACAGCGATGACAGGCGCATGGGCATCCGGGGTCCGTTAATTCGAGCCCGTGATACGCCGGGTGCGCGGTCGGTTCAATCACACGAAAACGGCAACGGCGAAAAACAGCACAGGCAGCAGACCGGTGTCGCGGTTGGCGCGGAACAGGATCAGCAGCACCGACGGGTCGTCGATGTCCAGTTTCCGCATCTGCCAGACCATGTGCCAGCCCATCGCCCAGGGGCCCACCAGCGCCAGCACCATCGTCAACGGGTTGGCCGCCGGAACCGCGGTGATGATCGCAAGCGCCATCAGCGTGACGGTGGCAACAAGGAACCGGCGCAGCCAGATCGCGGTGTTGTCGCCGAACAGGCGCGCGGTGGATTTCACCCCGATCAGCGCGTCGTCTTCCTTGTCCTGGTGGGCATAGATCGTGTCATAGAACAATGTCCAGGCCATGCCTGACAGGTACAGAAGGACAGCCGGCAGGCCCAGGCTGCCGCTGTGCGCGGTCCAGGCCAGCAATGCGCCCCAGTTGAACGCGATGCCCAGAAAGACCTGGGGCCACCAGGTGAACCGCTTTGCGAAGGGGTAAATCGCGACCGGCAACAGCGAGATCACCCCAAGGGCGATGGCCATCGGCGGAAAGGTCAGCAGGATGGCAAAGGAAATCAGCGATTGCGCCGCCGCCCAGGCCAGCGCCTGTTTCACGCTGACCTGCCCGGACGGGATCGGGCGCGACGCGGTGCGCGCGACCGACCCATCGAAGTCGCGGTCGGTGATGTCGTTCCAGGTACAGCCCGCGCCCCGCATCAGGAAGGCGCCGATGGCGCAACCGACAAAGATCCACAGGTCGAACAGCCGGACCTGACCGTCGCTGACCATCGACAGCAGCAAGCCCCACCAGCAGGGCAGCAGCAAAAGCCAGGTGCCGATCGGCCGGTCTGCGCGGCTGAGGCGCAGGTAGGGGCGCGTGGCCGGCGGGGCAAGATGATCGACCCAGTTGCCTGTCACCGCGTCGGAAACCTGGCCGTCAGCAACGGGCGGATTTTCCCGGCCGTCGGCCAAGCGCGGGTTTTCCCGGCCTGCGGCCAAGCGCGGGTTTTCCCGGCTTGCGGCCTCTGGCGTTGTCTTGGGTCCGGTCATATGGTGCGCCCCATGAGTGCGAAGGTTCGCCTGTATGTAGATCACCCGCTGGGCGCGGGTCAACCTGTCCCGCTGACGCGGGAGCAGGCGCATTACTTGTTCGGGGTGATGCGGCTGGCGCAGGGCGATCTTGTTGCGCTGTTCAACGGGCGCGACGGCGAATGGCAGGCGCAGGTGGCCGAGGCGGGCAAGCGCGGCGGGTCGCTGGTGTGCGAAACGCAGTCGGCGGGGCAGGCGGTGCCGCCCGACGTCTGGCTGCTGTTCGCCCCGATCAAGAAGGCGCGCACCGATTTCATCGTCGAAAAGGCCGTTGAAATGGGCGCGCGGCGGATCGTCCCGGTGCAGACCGATTTCACCAATTCCGAGCGCATCCGGCAGGACCGGTTGCAGGCCCACGCGGTCGAGGCGGCGGAACAGTGTGGCGGCACCTTCGTGCCCGAGGTGGCCGATTTGCACCGGCTGGACCGGCTGCTGGCCGACTGGCCCGAGGGGCGGCAGCTGATGTTCTGTGACGAAGCGTCGGCGGCGGGGGGGCTGGACGGTGCGCCGCAAGGGCCGTGGGCGATCCTGGTCGGGCCAGAGGGCGGGTTTTCGCAGGCCGAACGCGACCGGCTGCGGGCGCTGCCCTTTGCCCGTACCGTCAGCCTTGGCCCGCGCATCCTGCGCGCCGATACCGCTGCGGTGGCGGCGCTGACGCTGTGGCAGACAACATTGGGAGACTGGACATGATCCGCAAGGCGACCAACGCCGATATCGGCAAGATCGCGATGTTCCTGGAACACCATATCGACACGTCGATGTTCCTGATGGCCAACCTGATGGCCTTTGGCACCGAGGATACCGAGCATCCGCATGGCACGCGCTATTTCCTGCGCGAAACCGGCGACGGGGTGAACGGCGTGTTCGGGGCGACCAACAACGGTTTCTTGCTGATCCAGATGCCGCGCCTGACCAACGCCGAGGCGCAGTTCTATGCCGCCATGATGCAGGGCTATACCATGGCGGGCATGACCGGCGACGATGAACAGGTGTCGATGGTGCTGGACGCGCTGCCGCTGCCCGAGGATGCCTGGGCGGTGAATGACGGGCAGGCGCTGTTCGCGCTGGACCTGGCCGACCTGCCGGACGGTATCGCCGGACCGGTGCGCGCGTCCGAGGACAGCGACCTGCCGCTGCTGATCGACTGGGTCACGCACTACCTGACCGAGACCCAGACCGGCGATCCGGCCAAGGCGGCGGCGCAGGCGCAGGCGTTCATCGACCAGCGCCAGCCCTATCTGCTGATCGAGGACGGCCAGCCGGTGGCGATGGCGGCGCTGAACGCGCGGGTCGGCGATACCGTACAGGTGGGTGGCGTTTTCGTCCCAAAGCCTCTGCGCGGGCAGGGGCGGGCCGGGCGCATGGTGGCCGGGCACCTGGCTGAACTGGCGGACGAAGGCGACACCCGGGCGCTGCTGTTTGCCGCGTCGGACGATGCCGCGCGGGCCTATCGCAAGATCGGGTTCCAGCGCGTCGGCACCTACCGCGTGGCGATGCTGCGCGAACCGGTCACGCTGGGCAACCCGCGGTGAGCCTGATCCGGCCCGAGGTGCGCGCCGCGCTGCTGCGCTGGCAGGAACTGATCGTTGGCGCGCTGGTTCTGGCGCTGGGGCTCTATTGGGCGCTGGGCACCGGCGGTGTGCTTGGCTGGATCGGTTACGCGGTGATCGTGCTGGGGCTTGGCCTTGTCGCGATGGGCGTGCAGCGCGGGCGGTTCCGGCGCGGGGCCGGGGGCGCAGGGGTGGTGCAGATCCTCGAAGGGCGGATCACCTATTTCGGGCCGATCAGCGGTGGCATGGCCAACCTGTCGGAACTTAGCGCGCTGAAGCTGGACCCGTCGTTGACACCTGCCCATTGGGTGCTGGAGCAACCGGGCGAGGTGCCGCTGTTGATCCCGGTCGATGCCGAACAGGCCGAGGCGCTGTTTGATGTCTTCATTTCCCTGCCCGGGCTGCAAAGTGGACAGCTGTTGCGGGCGCTGGAGCATCCGGGGGATCAAACGGTTGTGATCTGGCGGCGCAACGGCCCGCCGGGCCATGTCGCCCGATTGCATTGACACCCCTCGCTTTTCCGCTCATGGCTGGACGCTCAGACTGACGCGAACGGGAGAGCCCCCATGTCCATCCCCCAATCCGGTGGCGGACCGATCGAACGGCACGAACAACTGGCCGAATACCTTGCCGAGGGCTGCAAGCCCAAGGAAGACTGGCGGATCGGCACCGAGCACGAGAAATTCGGGTATCTGACCGATACCCATGCGCCGCTGCCCTATGACGGCGAGCGGTCGATCCGGGCCGTGCTGGAAGGGTTGCGCGACCGCTATGGCTGGGGCGAAGTGCGCGAGGCCGGGGTGCTGATCGGGCTGGAAAAGAACGGCGCGAACGTGTCGCTGGAACCGGGGGGTGCGCTGGAACTGTCGGGTGCCCCGCTGGAAACCATTCACCAGACCTGCGACGAGGTGAACGAGCACCTGCGCGAGGTAAAGTGCATCGCCGACGAAATCGGCGTCGGGTTTATCGGGCTGGGCGCGGCACCGGACTGGTCGCACGAAGAAATGCCGCTGATGCCCAAGGGGCGCTACAAGCTGATGGACGCCTACATGGGCACCGTGGGCAAGACCGGCACCACGATGATGCGCCGCACCTGCACCGTGCAGGTGAACCTGGATTTCGGATCCGAGGCGGACATGGTGAAAAAAATGCGCGTGGCGCTGGCGTTGCAGCCGGTCGCAACCGCGCTGTTTGCCAATTCACCGTTCTTCGAGGGCAAGCCCAACGGGCTGAAAAGCTATCGGTCGTGGGTCTGGCGTCACCTTGATCCGGCGCGGACCGGGATGCTGCCCTTTGTGTTCGATGACGGTTTCGGGTTCGAGGCCTATGCGGAATATGCGCTCGATGTGCCGATGTATTTCGTCTATCGCGACGGCAAGTACATCAACGCGCTGGGCCAGTCGTTCCGCGACTTCCTGAAGGGGGAATTGCCGGCGTTGCCGGGGGAAAAGCCGACCCTGTCGGACTGGGCCGATCACCTGACCACGATCTTCCCCGAGGCGCGACTGAAGAAATTCATCGAGATGCGCGGCGCCGACGGTGGCCCGTGGCGGCGCATCTGCGCGCTGCCGGGGTTCTGGGTCGGGTTAATGTACCACCAGGACAGCCTGGATGCGGCCTGGGACATGGTGAAACACTGGGACGACGAAACCCGCGAAGCCTGGCGCGTCGAGGCCAGCGAGCGGGGTTTGCAGGCGATTGTCGGTGGCCGTCGGATGATCGACCTTGCCGCTGAAGTCGTCGACATCTCGCGCGCGGGTCTGAAGGCGCGGGCCCGGCCCGGGCTGGGTGGCATGGTGCAGGACGAACGCCACTTCCTGCACGCGCTCGAAGACAGCATCGAGACCGCCAAGACCCCGGCGGACGAATTGCTGGACGCCTATAACGGCCCGTGGAATGGCGACCTGAGCAAGATCTACAAGGAATTTTCCTACTGATCTTGCCCTACTGGGCTTTGAACAGATGCGGCTGGCTGGCTTCCAGATCGTCCAGCAGCCGCTGGTAGCCGGTATAGATCCCGTTCCAGCGGATGCGGGTGCCGTTTGTGGCCTGAACATACCAATGGCCCGAAAGATCGGTGCCGATATCGGTGATATCGTCCAGCGCGATGTTTCCCCGGGCCGGGCCGAAGGGCGGAATGCCAAAGCCGGTCGGGCCGGAAATCGTGTGATCTGTCCATGTCACCGCATAGACCGGGCAAAGATTGCCGAGAATCGCCAACCCGATCAGGACAAAGCCCAGCGCCAGCGCCAGCGCTGTCTGCTGCTGCCCGGTGCTGTAGCCCGCGCGGAAATGGACAAAGGCCGAAAGAGACAACCAACCCACCGTCAGGCTGAGCGCGGCGACAGCGACAATCACCACCCGGCTGGGGCGGATGCGGTTTTCACCGCGATTGCCATAGCTGTGCGCCCGACGGTGTCCGATCGCCGAATACAGGGCAAACAGTCCGGCTCCGAACAGGCTTGCCTGGAACAGATGTGCAATCACCCACGCGGTCATGAAACGTCGCCGGTTCGATCGTTTTGCGTCAGGGGTGGTCAGCCGTGGGCTTCGTCCGCGGGGGCCGGTTTACCCAGGATCTTCTGACGGTAGAGCGCCTGAATCTCTTCGCGGCGGGCGGCCTGGGATTCCGGTGTCTGGGCCTTTTTCGACTGTTCCAGCGTCAGGTAGGCATTCCACGGGTTGTGCGCCTGCGGTTTCTGCCCGCCCTTGCGGCTTTTGGCCGGGGCGGCGCCCTTTTGAGCGGTCTGGGTGGCCAGCAGAGCGGCACCGCCCACGGCGTGGTGGTGATAGACCGGGCTGGGCCCAAAGCGGTTTTCAAACCGCTGCGACGGCCACAGCATCAGGGCCAGAAATCCCAGCGATGTCAAAAGCATGAATATCTGATAGGCAAAGATCGGCGCGGTGCTGCCGGCCATCAGCGCGGCCATCGCGGCAGCCATTGCGAAGGGATACCCGATCTGCGGCGCGTATATCATCAGCAGCCAGAACCCGGAAAAGCCGACGTCGTGCAGACGGCGGATGGTAACGGTGTGGTAGGGCAGGAAATTCAGGATCAACACGTAGGGTGTCCACCAAGCCGCAATGTTCCAATCGAAATCGGCGGCACTTTCGGCACGCATGATCTTGTCGAAATCGGCGAACACCGCGGCCGCGGTCAGTGCGGTCGAAAACAGCATGAACCACCAATACTCTGCGCGCGTCGCCCGACCCCGGACAGAGAAATATTTGACATAAACCGTCTGGACGGCGTCGAGTGGTCCCATCATCGACTGATACCCTTTGTACTATTCCCGCTAGAATTTTGTTAACGGGAAAGCCCTCGTGAGGGCGGCAATGGGTCAATTTCAGGGCAACCTGGTTTTTTTGTCAGGGCAGCGCCACGTCGAGGAACGCGTCGATCTGTGCGTCGGTCATCGACCAGTCGGTCACGAAACGCGCCGTCAGCAGGGTGTCGGGATCCCCGTTGTAAAGCGTACCGCCGCTGAGGTGGTACCGTGCGCCGGCCGCGGTTGCCCGCTGGTGCCACGCGCGCGGCAGGCTGGCATAGATCATGTTGGCGGTGGGGTCGTTCTCGATCACCACACGGTTCGACTGGCGCAGGCCCTGGGCCAGACGGGCGCAGGCGGCATTTGCCCGGGTTGCCAGATCGCGCCACAGGTTGTCGGCAAGATACGCGTCCATCTGCGCAGCCAGGAAACGGGTCTTGGAAAACAGGTGGCCGCCGCGCTTGCGCCGGTGGGCAAAGCTGCGGGCCATGTCAGGATCGAAGAAGATCACCGCTTCGACCCCCATCAGCCCGTTCTTGGTGCCGCCAAAAACCGCGACATCGACACCCGCCTTCCACGACATTTCGGCCGGGGTGCAGTTCAGCGCAACGCAGGCATTGGCAAAGCGCGCGCCATCCAGGTGCACCGGCAAGCCATATTCCTTGGCGATGCCGGTCAGCGCGCGCAGTTCCGCAAGCGTGTAGACATTGCCGCGCTCGGTCACGTTGGTGATCGACACCGCGCCGCGTTCAGGGCCGTGCACGCCCCTGTTGCCTTCGTTTTCAATCGTGGCGCGCAGGGCATCCGACGTCATCCGGTCGGTGCCCGGCACCAGCACCAGCTTGGCCCCGCCGGTGTAGAATTCTGGCGCGTTGCATTCGTCTTCCTGGATATGCGCCACCGGCGAACAGAAGACCGCCTGATAAGGCTGGACCAGCGTCCCCAGCGCGATCACATTCGCCGAGGTCCCGGTGGCGGTCAGGTAAACCGCCGCCTCGGGAGCTTCGAACAGGTTGCGCAGTTTTTGCTCCACGGCTTCTGTCAGGGGGTCGGTACCATAGGCCATGGCATAGCCGTCATTGGCGCGGGCCAGGGACTCCAGAACCTGCGTGGGGACGGGACCAGAGTTGTCAGAGGCGAAATGCATCAGGTGGGCTCCTCGATGATGTGGTCTTCCCAGTCGTCTTCGTCGATCTCGAATTCGGCCACGGTGCGGTGCTGCATCGACACGCCCGCCGTGTGCACGGTTTCCGGATCGCCCGAGATCAACGGGTGCCAGTCGTAAAGCGGCTTGCCCTCCCAGACCAGCCGGTAGGCGCAGGTCTGCGGCAGCCAATAGGCATGGTCCTCGATGTTCGAGGGTTTCATGACGATACATTCCGGCACGAACTGGTGCCGGATCGGGTATTGCGCGCAGCGGCAGGTGGTGTCGTCGAACAGGCGGCAGGCCACGCGGGTCAGGGCGACCTCGCCCGTCTCCTCGTCTTCCAGCTTGTTCAGGCAGCACTTGCCGCAGCCATCGCACAGCGCCTCCCACTCGCGCGGGGAAAGGTTGGTCAGCGCCTTGTGTTCCCAGAACCGATGGCCCAGGCCGTCGCGGTCGATCGGATCGGTCATAGCGCGGCCAGGATGTCGCGGGCGCGGACGCAGTCGGCATCCATCTGGGTGATCAGCGCGTCAAGGCTGTCGAATTTCAGTTCGGGCCGCAGGAACTCGACCAGCCCGACCGACAGGGTCGATCCGTACAGGTCGCCCTCGAAATCGAACAGGAAGGTTTCCAGGTTCGGCACCTCGCCGTCGAACATCGGTCGCACACCCAGGCTTGCCGCGCCGTGATAGCTGCCCTTGTGCGGCCCGTCCTGCACATCGACCAGCACGGCATAGACGCCAAAGCGCGGCGGATGCAGCCCGTCGATCCACATGTTGGCGGTGGGAAAGCCCAGTTCGCGGCCACGCTGTTCCCCGCCCACAACGGTGCCTTCGATCCGGTGCCAGTGGCCCAGCATCTGGCGCGCATCGCGCGGCCGTCCGTCGGTCAGCGCGGTGCGGATCGCGGTCGACGACACCTGCCCCGAGACCCCCTCGATCAATGCCGCGACGGTGACACCGAACCCCATCTCGGCACCGAAACGCTGCAAGTCTTCCGCCGTGCCAAGCCGCTCCTTGCCGAAACAGAAATCCTCGCCCACCACCACATGCACCAGCCCCAGCCCGTCGGCGATGACCTTGCGGGCAAAGGCCTCGGGTTCCAGCCCGGCCAGCGCGGCGTTGAAATTCAATTCGTAAAGCCGGTCCACCCCCAGCTTTTCCAGCCGGCTGGCGCGCGCGGCGCGGCTCATCAGGCGAAAGGGCGGGGCGTCGGGGGCGAAATACTCGCGCGGGTGCGGCTCGAAGGTCAGCACGCCCAGCGGGGCCCCGGGCGCGGCATCGCGCGCCAGTCCGATCACGGCCTGGTGGCCAAGGTGGACCCCGTCGAAATTGCCGATGGCCGCGGTGGCACCGCGGTCGGCAGGGGTCACATATTGATAGTCGCGGATGATACGCATGGTCGCAGGGGTAGCGCCCGCACCCGGCGGGTGCAAGACAGCTGTCTTCTTCTGGCGAAAAATATCCCGGGGAGTGTGAGGGGCAGCGCCCCTCACCCCGACCGACGCCCGCGCGTCAGTCGAACTTGCGCGACGGCGCCAGCACCATGGCTTCGCCGATCAAGACCTTCTTGCCGTCGACCAGGCATTTGCAATCCAGCTTCACCCGGCGCTTGGCGTGGTCGATGTCGATCACCGTCACCTCGGCATGCACCACGTCGCCAGGCCGTACCGGGCCCAGGAACTTCAGCGACTGGCCCATATAGACCGTGCCATGCCCGGGCAGCTGTTCGCCGATCACGGCGGAAATCAGCCCGGCGGTCAGCATCCCGTGGGCAATCCGCCCTTCGAAAATCGTGTCGCGGGCATAGTCGTCGTCCAGGTGCACCGGGTTGCGGTCGGTCGAGACCTCGGCAAACAGTTCGATGTCGCGATCAGTGACCTGCTTGCGCAGGTGACGGGTCATGCCCATCTCGATATCTTCGATGCAGATCGTGCCACGCGGCAGATTGTCGAGCATGTCAGCCTCCTTGACCATCGGCGAAGTAACTTTCGGACGATTATGAGATCAGTCTTGAAATTTTATTACTTCGCGACTGCAGCAATTTCAAGGAGAAATTATGTTACCGCAAGAAACCGATGCTGAAGGTGGGATTAGCGTTTTCCTTGTTCAGATAGGCGCTTAGCGCTTCGGCGTCGGGCTGCTGCGTCGTTTTGGTCTCAGTTGCGGCCAATCCGCCGGTGATGAACAGGGAATCGATGTCCTCGCCCATGGCGCCCTTGATGTCGGTGGCGATGCCGTCGCCGATGGCCAGGATCCCGGCGCTGTCCACCTGTTTGCTAAGCGCCGACAGGCGGCGGCGCGCCAGGTCATAGATCGGCGGATGCGGTTTGCCGAAATACAGGCTTTCGCCGCCCATCTCGGTATAGAGCCGCGCCAGCGCGCCGGCGCACCATTCGCGTCTCTCACCCCGATCCACCACGATATCGGGATTGGCGCACAGCAGTTTCAGCCCCTTCTGCTTGGCATACAGGAACGCCGGGCGGTTCACCTCCAGCCCGGCATGGGGATCGAACGGCCCGCAACAGACGATGCCCTCGGCCTCCTCCAGTTCGACCCGTGCGATTGGCACCGGGGTCTCGATCAGCTTCAGCGGCTCGAAGAACGGCAGGTCAAAGTCGATCCCCATGAACCAGACCTTCTGGCCCACCGCGCCCTGGTACATCGCCGCCCGCGCGCTGTCGCCGCTGCTGGCGATGTCGTCGTAGCAATCCGTCGGCACGTTGAACCGCACCAGTTGCTTGGCCACCTCGTGCCGCGACCGCGGTGCGTTGGTCACAAGGATCACCGTGCCGCCCCTTGCGCGATAGGCCTGCAAGGCCGCGACCGCCTCCGGATAGGCGGTGACGCCATTGTGCACACAGCCCCACAGATCGACGAACAGCGCGTCGTAACGGTCCGAGATCTCGGACAGGGCGTGGATGATCTGGCTCATGTCAGGGGTCCTTTCGCGCGGTGGTGCGGCTGGTATGCCGAAGCGGCGGGACAAGGCCAAGCCCTTTCACAAACGAAAAGGGGCGCCAACGGGCGCCCCTCTCGCAATGTCGGGTCCGCTGACGGATCAGACCTTCAGGTTCGGAATGATCTGCTTCTTGCGGCTCATGATGCCCGGCAGAACCACGGTGTCACCGGTCACGCTGGCACCAAAGCTCTTTTCAGCCACGGCTTTCACCAGGTCGTTCGGCACCAGCAGCGTGGCTTCCTCGTTCAGGATGTCGACAACGAACAGCAGCACCTGGTCGGCGCCGTCTTCCTTGGCCACGTCGACCATCGACGCCATCAGGCTGTCCTTGCGGTCCAGCACCAGCTTGGGCGCGGTGGTTTCCAGCACGGAAACGCGGAAATCGGTGCCGTCGACAGTGTATTCCTTCGAATCCATCCGCAGCAGTTCGGCGTCGGAAAACGCGCTGACGTCCGATTTCGCTTCGAACATCTCGGACGCATAGGCGGCGATATCGACACCCAGCTCCGCAGCCAGCTTCTCGGCCACGGCCTTGTCATGGGCGGTGGTGGTCGGGCTGCGGAATTCCAGCGTGTCGGACAGGATGCAGGACAACGCCGCGCCCTTGATCGCCTCGGGCATCCTGGCGGCGTCCTCGCCCATCAGGTCGACCATGATCGTCGCGGTGCACGCCAGCGGGCGCACGGTGATGTCGATCGGCCCCTTGGTTTCCAGCCCGCCCACCAGCTTGTGGTGGTCGATGATGGCGGTGATGTCGGCCGCGTTGATATCGGCGGGCAGTTCGGCCGGGTTGTTGGTGTCCACGATCACCACCGGGGTGCCTGCGTCCACGGCCGAGATGATTTCCGGCTTGTCCAGCGACCAGCGGGTCAGAACGAACGCGGCCTCGGTGTTGGGCTCGCCCAGCAGAACGGGCTTGGCGGCAACGCCTTTGACCTCGTTCAGGTACCAGGCCCAGATGATCGGGCTGCCGGTCGAATCGGTGTCGGGGGATTTGTGGCCGAAAACCAAAGTGGTCATGAAACTGTCCTCGAATTCAGATGTCAGGATTTGGCGCGCTTATAAAAGCGCTTTTGACAAATGTCACGCGCTCATGCTGCGCTGCGGCGAAAGCGCGCCGGAACCACGCCGCCCCCCGCGTTTCCCCAGTCTTTGGTTTTCCAAATACCTCGGAGGTCTGGAGGCAGAGCCTCCAGGGCGCGCGCTGGCGCGCCATCGGCGTGCACGGCACGCCGCGCTCGGATCGGGCGCAGCCCGATCCGAGCCGTTGACGTCAGCCTTTGCCGGTCAGGGCTGCCGCCGGATCGTCCGTTCCAAGCTCTTCGAAATCGAAATTGTCCAGCCGCCGTGCCCGCCGCCCGGCCTTGTCGGCGCTGATCTTGATGTCGGAAATATCCTTGGCCGCCTGAGAGAAATGCCGGTCAAGGTTTTCGACCCGCGCCCCCAACCGGTCCACGTCGGCGTAAAGCAGGCCCAGTTCCTTGCGGATCGCACCGGCCTGTTCGCGCATGCGGGCATCCTTCAGGATCGCGCGCATCGTGTTCAGCGTGGCCATGCAGGTGGTGGGCGACACGATCCAGACCCGCAGCCCGAACCCCTCGCGCACCAGCTCGGCGAAATTCGCGTGCAACTCGGCATAGACCGCCTCGGACGGCAGAAACATCAGCGCGCCATCGGCGGTTTCGCCTTCGATGATATAGCGATCGGCGATGTCGCGGATGTGCTTGCGCACCGCAAGCCGCATCTGCTGCGCGGCGCGGTTGGCCTGCTCCTTGGTCTCGGACCGGCGCAGCATTTCATAGGCTTCCAGCGGGAACTTGCTGTCGATGCAGATCGGTCCGGGCGGGTTAGGCAGGTGAATCAGGCAATCCGCGCGCCGCCCGTTCGACAGCGTCGCCTGCAACGTATAGCTGTCCGAGGGCAGCGCCTTGGACACGATGTCGTGCAGCTGGATTTCGCCAAACGCGCCGCGGGTCTGCTTGTTCGACAGGATATCCTGCAGCGAAAGCACGTCACCCGACAGCTTGGTGATGTTTTCCTGCGCCTTGTCGATGGTCTTCAGCCGTTCCTGCAATTCACCCAGCGAATGCGCGGTGCGCCGGGACGCGCCGTGCAGGTTGTCGGTGATCTGGGTCTGCACTTCGGCCAGGCGCTTTTCCATCAGTTGCAGCATGGCGGTCTGGCTTTGGGCCTGCGCCTCCGACACGTGATGCAACCCGCCGGCCAGCCGTTCCTGCCCATCGCCCAGCATCTGGACCCGCTGACCCAGCGTGCCCAGTTGCTGCGCCAGCGGTTCGGCCATGCGCGCGGACCGGCCCGCCGCGCGCACCGCCATGATCAGCAGGATCACGATCAGCAGCGCCAGCGCCGCCCCCAGCAATCCGGCCAGAACGGCGGGATCGTCCAGCGTGTAGGTGGTTTGCCCGATGGTGATCATGTGCGTCCGAACAGCCGTTCGATATCGGCCAGCTTCAGTTCGACATAGGTCGGACGGCCGTGGTTGCACTGGCCGGAATGCGGCGTCGCCTCCATTTCGCGCAGAAGTGCGTTCATTTCTTCCGCGCGCATCCTGCGGCCCGACCGGATCGAGCCGTGGCAGGCAAAGCGGCTGAGGATCGCCTCGAGCTTTTCCTGTACCAGCTGGGTGCTGCCGCTGTCGGACAGTTCGTCAAGGATATCCAGCACCAGCGCCTTGGCGTTGACCTCTCCCAGCAGGGCAGGGGTTTCGCGCACGGCGACGGCGTTGCCGCCGAAGGGCTCAAGCGTCAGCCCCATGCGCGACAGGTCGTCCGTGACGGACAGAAGGCGGGCGATGTCGTCGGGCGACAGGTCGATGATTTCGGGAATCAGCAAGGCCTGCGCGGCGACCCCGGTTTTGGCCATCTGGCGTTTCAGCTTTTCATAGACCAGCCGTTCATGCGCGGCATGCTGATCGACGATTACCATGCCATCGGCGGTCTGGGCGATGATGTAGTTTTCATGCACCTGCCCGCGCGCCGCCCCGAGCGGCAGCGAATCGGGCTCGGTCGCGGTGTCGCACTGCAGGTCCACCGGGTCGACCACGCGGGCGCTGAAGGCATCGCCGATTTCGGCAAAACCGGGCGCTTGCGCTGCCCAACCGGCGGACCGCGCGGCGGGCGAGGGGCGGTCCATCTGGTAGACGCGCGGCTGTTGCGGTGCCTCTGGCCGGAACGCGCCCAGCGTCGCGGCGGCCACGGTCGACGACGCGCGGTGCCCGGCTTCGGCCAGCGCGTGGCGCAGGGCCGAGACGATCAGCCCGCGCACCAGCCCGGGATCGCGAAAGCGGACCTCGGATTTGGCGGGGTGCACGTTCACGTCCACTTTGTGCGGATCGCAATCGACGAACAGCGCCACGGCGGGGTGGCGGTCGCGGGACAGGAAATCGGCATAGGCCCCGCGCAACGCCCCGATCAGCAGCTTGTCCCGCACCGGGCGGCCGTTGACGAAGAAATACTGCGCCACGGCCGACCCGCGCGAATAGGTCGGCAAGGCGGCCAGACCGGTCAGGCGGATGCCCTCGCGGTCGGCGTCGATGCTCAGCGCGTTCTCGGTGAAGTCGCGCCCCATCACGGTGGCCAGCCGCCCGCGCAGCGCGTCGAACAGATCGCCCTGTTCGGGATCGGCGCGGAACGTGATGCGGTCGGCCCCGCCGCTGACATCGCGCAACGTGAACCCGACCGAAGGTTCGGCCATGGCCAGCCGGCGGATCACGTCGCCGACAGCTTGCGCTTCGGCCCGGTCGCTGCGCAGGAATTTCAGCCGCGCAGGGGTGGCATAGAACAGGTCGCGCAGGGTGACGACGGTGCCGCCGTTCAGCGCCGACGGCTTCACCGCCGACATCGCGCCACCCGCGACGGTCAGTTCGGCCCCGTCCTGCCCGGCGGCGCGGGACTGGATCATCAGCCGCCCGACCGCGCCGAGCGAGGGCAGCGCTTCGCCCCGGAACCCGAAGGAATGAATGTCGAGCAGGTCCGAACCGTCGATCTTTGACGTGGCGTGGCGCGACAGGGCCAGCGGCAGGTCGTCGGGCGCCATGCCGCAGCCGTCATCGGTGACCCGGATCAGTGTTTTCCCGCCATCGGCGATTTCGACCGTGATCCGCCGCGCGCCCGCGTCGATGGCGTTTTCCACCAGTTCCTTGACCGCCGACGCCGGGCGTTCCACGACCTCGCCCGCGGCGATGCGGTTGATCGCTGCGTCGTCCAGTTGCCGGATAATCGGGCGGATGTTGGGGGAATGCTCGTTCATTCCACGATATCTAGCAGGGCTCCCGCGATTCTGAAACGGCAAAGGCCCCCCTGTTATGGTTCCTGCATCTTGCCCATATTAGAATGGCCCCGGCAGCCCAAGCGCTGCATCATGACCAAGGAGACATGTCGTGAAAACTGAAACGGTCGATGGAAAGACCCTGGAAACCTGGACCCCGGCCGAGGTCGCCGACGCGGTCAACAAAGGCGAGGTTGTGCTGATCGACGTGCGCACGCCGCAGGAATACATGTTCGAACATGTCGAAGGCGCACTGCTGTTGCCGCTGTCGTTCTTCAAGGCCAGCGCCTTGCCCGGACAAAGTGACAAGCGCATCGTGTTCTATTGCGGTTCGGGCGTGCGGTCCGAGAGGGTGTCGCGTGCGGCGCTGGACGGCGGGCTAGACCTCGTGGCGCATCTGGAAGGCGGCTTTGGCGGCTGGAAAGCGGCCAAGTTGCCCTATATCGGCACCAACATGGCGACCGGTGCGCCGCAGGCCGTGACGCCCTGAGCGCCGCCGCCATCCGGTGAAAGAAGAGGGGGCCTGTGCCTCCTCTTTTTGTTGCCGGTTGTGTGGTGCCGCGCAGACAAGAAAAAGCCCGGGCGCGAACGCCCGGGCAGGTTGTCTCAAAAGCTGACAGGAAGGAGGAGATCAGCTCTTGGAGAATTCGGGATAGGCTTCCATCCCCAGCTCGGCCATGTCGAGACCCATGATCTCTTCTTCTTCCGAGACGCGGATGCCCACGACCATCTTCAGGATGAACCACAGCACGGCCGAGACCACGAAGACGAAGATACCGACGATCACGATCGAGATCAGCTGGCCGCCGATGGTTGCATCGGGGTTGGTGAAGACCACGGCGATGGTGCCGTAGATGCCCGCCATCAGGTGAACCGGGATTGCGCCGACAACGTCGTCGATCTTCAGCTTGTCCAGCAGCGGCACGGCGAAGACCACGATCACGCCACCGAAGGCACCGATCAGGGTTGCAGCCCCCAGAGTCGGGGTCAGCGGTTCCGCGGTGATCGACACCAGACCGGCCAGAGCGCCGTTCAGGACCATGGTCAGGTCGACCTTCTTGTAAAGCACCTGAGTCAGGATCATCGCGGCGATGGCACCACCGGCAGCCGCGGTGTTGGTGTTGGCGAAGATCCGCGACACGTCGGCGACGTCACCCACGGTGCCCATGGCCAGCTGCGACCCGCCGTTGAAGCCGAACCAACCCAGCCACAGGATGAACGTGCCCAGCGTTGCCAGCGGCAGGTTCGAGCCCATGATCGGCACGGTGCGGCCTTCCTTGGTGTACTTGCCGATCCGCGGACCCAGGATCAGCGCGCCGGCCAGAGCAGCCCAGCCACCCACGGAGTGCACGACGGTCGAGCCTGCGAAGTCAAGGAAGCCGTACTGGCTGTCCAGGAAACCGCCGCCCCACTTCCACGACGCCTGGATCGGGTAGATGATACCGGTCAGGACAACGGTGAAGAACAGGAACGGCCACAGCTTGATACGCTCGGCCAGGGTGCCGGACACGATCGACGCGGTGGTGGCGCAGAACATCAGCTGGAAGTAGAAGTCCGAGCCGGTCGAGGCATAGCCATAATCGTCGGCCCCGTCGCGGGCCACGCCCACGGCTTCCAGAACGGCAACGCCAAAGGCGCCCAGATAGCCGCCGGTTTCGTCAGAGCCGACCGACCAGTTGCCCAGCGGGTACATCAGGTTGTAGCCGATCAGGTAGTACATGACCGCGGCGATCGCGAACAGCGCGATGTTCTTGGTCAGCTGCATGGCCACGTTCTTGGACCGCACCAGACCCGCTTCCAGCATGGCAAAGCCTGCGGCCATCCACATGACCAGGAAGCCGCCGATCAGGAACAGCAGCGAGTTGAAGATAAAGATCGAATCCGACGATGCGTCGGTGCCGGGGGTGGCATCCTGCGCAAGGCCCATCACGGGCAGCGCGATCAGCGCGGCAGCCGGGGCGAGCGTCTTGAGAAGTTTCATATGTCCGTTTCCCTCTGTCTTATCGGTTGCCGCGTCAGATTGCGTCGGCGTTGGTTTCGCCGGTGCGCACGCGGATCGCCTGCTGCACGTCCAGAACGAAGATCTTGCCGTCGCCGATCTTGCCGGTTTGCGCGGTCTTGGTGATCGTTTCGACAACCTGGTCTGCCATGGCAGCGGCGACGACGATTTCCAGCTTGATTTTCGGCACGAAATTCACCGCGTATTCTGCGCCGCGATAGATTTCGGTATGGCCAGACTGCGAGCCGAAGCCCTTGATTTCGGTCACCATCATGCCGCGCACGCCCACGGCGGTCAGCGCCTCGCGGACCTCCTCGAGCTTGAACGGCTTGATCGTTGCAATGATGAGTTTCACCTTTGTCCCTTTCGGTTGCTTGAGCAGGTTTCGCAGGGCGCAGCCCGCGTTTCGCCATCGCAGAAAGCGCGCAGAGGGGCGATTTAGGAAGGAGTCGCACCGGAATCCGGGGCGAGCGCCTCAAAAAGTTGCACAAAAAATGCACAAACGACATGTATTGATTAAACTTTAACCGAAACTAAAACCGAAACTTTGGGCGCTTTGAGGTCAACATCGGCGCGCGAAGCCTGTATGCTACATGAAAAAGACAAGTGTCCGGGCAGTCAGCATGAGTGATTCAAAACGGCCAAAGAGCCGGTTGGTGGCCGATCGCCGCTATCCGTCGGCTTCCGCGCAAAAGCCCAAGCCGCAGCCCAAGCCAAAGGCCGCGGCCCGGAAACCTGCGCGCAAACAGCCGGCCCGGGGCAAGAAGCGCAACCCGCTGGTCGCCTTTTTTCTGGGAATTTTCACCTGGACCTTCCGGCTGGTGTGGCGGCTGTTCGTGCGGGTGTCGGTGGTGGTGGCGCTGATCGTGGCGCTGGCGGTGGGCTACATCTATACCACGCTGCCCAACCTGTCGGACCTGCTGGACGGACGGGCACGCGGGTCGGTCACCATGCTGGATCGCAACGGCCAGATCTTCGCCTGGCGCGGCGACCAGTTCGGCGGCGTGGTGACCGCGCAAAGCGTGTCGCCGCACCTGCGCAACGCGGTTGTCGCCACCGAGGACAAGCGCTTTTACAGCCATTTCGGCCTGAGCCCGCGCGGCATCGCCAGCGCGATCCGGATCAACCTGTCCGAAGGGCGTGGACCACTGTCTGGGCATGGTGGTTCGACCATCACCCAGCAGACCGCCAAATTGCTTTGCCTTGGCGTGATCTACGACCCCGACGAATGGGACAGCGAGGCTGACTATGTTGCCGACTGCCGCCGGGGATCGCTGGTGCGCAAGGGCAAGGAGGCGCTGTTCGCCCTGGCGATGGAGGTGAAGTTCTCCAAGGACGAGATCCTGTCGATTTACCTCAACCGTGCCTACATGGGCGGCGGCGCCTATGGGGCCGAAGCCGCGGCGCAGCGCTATTTCTCGAAACATGCGGCTGAACTGAACCCGGCAGAATCGGCAATGCTCGCCGGGCTTCTGACGGCGCCGACGTCGCTGGCACCGACCAGCGATCTGGAACGGTCCCAGGATCGGGCCGCCACCGTGCTGCGCCTGATGAACGAACAGGGGTATCTGAACGCCGAAGACACCGCTTATTACCAGCAGCACCCGGCCACCCTGTCCGAGGCCGCAGATACCCGCCGCGGGGGCTATTTCGCCGATTGGGTCATGGTATCAGGCCCGGATTTCTTCACCCGCAACACGACCGAAGACGTGGTGATCCGCACCACGCTCGACCCGCGTATCCAGACCGCAGCGGAAGATGCGATGACCGAGATCTTCTCGACCAAGGTCAAGGAAGGATCAAAGGCGCAGGCAGCGATCGTGGTGATGAGCGCGGACGGGGCGGTGCGCGCCATGCTGGGCGGCCGTCAAGTCAAGGCGTCTGGCGTGTTCAACCGTGCCACGCAGGCGAAACGCCAGACCGGGTCGGCGTTCAAGCCCTTCGTCTATGCAACCGCGCTGGAACTGGGCTACAGCCCGCTCGACACGGTGGTGGACGAACCCTATTGCCTGAACATCCCCGGATCGGGCCAGTGGTGCCCGAAGAACTACAGCAATGAATACAAGGGCCGTGTCACCCTGACCGAAGCGCTTGAAGACTCGCTGAACATTCCGGCGGTGAAAGTATCGGAAAGCGTCGGCCGCGATCTTGTGCACAAGGTGGCTTATGATTTCGGTATCCGCTCGGAACTTGCCGACAGCCCGGCGCTGGCCCTGGGCAGTTCCGAGGCCAGCCTGCTGGAAATGACCGGAGCCTATGCCGGCATCCTGAATGGCGGGTCATCGGTGACCCCCTACGGGCTTGTCGATCTGCGCCTCAAGGGCGAGACCGAGCCGCTGATGGGCACCGGTGGCGGCATCGGGGAACGGGTGATCAACGAATCCGCCGCGCGCAAGCTGGTCTGGATGATGGAAAAAGTGGTCAGCCAGGGCACCGGGCGGCGTGCGCAACTGCCGGGCTGGCAGGTGGCCGGCAAGACCGGCACCAGCACCGAGGCGCGCGACGCCTGGTTCATCGGCTTTACGGCCGACTACGTGGCGGGTGTCTGGATGGGCTATGACGACAACACGCCGCTGAAAGGGGTTACCGGCGGTGGCTTGCCGGCCGAGATCTGGCACGAAACCATTGCCCGCGTACACGCGACCGATACACCCAAGCCGCTGCCCATGGTCGCCCCGGAACCGCCGCGTCCGGAATCGGTGTCACAGCCCGCGCCGCAACCGCAACGGAAAAAACGCGACACGTTCCTTGATCAACTGATGCGCGACATTCTGGGGGGGGGGCGCAACTGACGCCGTGGGACTGTTGTGCCCTTTCATCTTTCAATAAATACTCAAAACGCGCCGCCGGGTGGCCAGTGATGCGTTTTGAGTATTTGGAGAAAGATGAAAGGCAGGTCAGCCCGCCTTGCGCAGGTCCGCGATCATCGCATCGATATCGCCGCGCCGCCTGTCCAGCATGGCGCCGACCTCGGTGCGTTCTGTCAGCAGCATGTTGATGCCATCGATGTAGATGTTGAAGAACAAGTCCTTGCCGGTGCGGTCCGAGACATGGAAATTCACCTCGAACGGGGCTTCGCCGCGCAGAAAGGCGGTGGTCGTCACCTCGTAGTAGTTCTTCACGCTCTTCGAGCCCTGGACCTCGAGCCGTCCGCCGATGAATTCGCGGAACCGCTTGCCGTACTTGCGCGAGATGTAGCCGGTGAAGGCGTCTGTGAACGCCTTTTTCTGGGACGTGCTGGCGCGGCGCCCGTCGACCCCCATCGCGTAGGCGGCAATGTAGGAAATATCGCCGAACTGGCGGAAGATGCGTTCGAAATCGCCATACATCGCGGATTCGGACTTGCCGCTGTCGATGACGCGGTTGATCTGGTCCACCAGCTTGTCGACCAGCGACTTTGCCTCGGCAGTGTTCAATGCCAGCGCCGGCAACGGAAACACCGCCGCGGTCGATGCGGCGAGGAAGGTTCTGCGGGAAAACGTCATCGGATCAAAACCCTTCGGTATCCAGTGCGTAGGGATCAATATAGGTATCTTTCGCCTCTTCACCCAGTTCGAAGCGACGGTTCTGCAAGTAAATCAGGCGTGCCTGAGCATAGCTGTCGGCGCTTTCGTACAGGATCGAGTCGACCGTGTCGCTGTAGCGGCCGCGGTCACCCACCTTGGACGCTACGCGCGTGGCGGTACCGTAGTAGCGCTCGGGCCTGGGCAGGGCGTATTCCAGCGGGTTCGTGAACATATCGACCACTCTGCCCGCGGTGTCGCGTTCGGTCGACGGCCCCAGCAAGGGCAGTTCGACATAAGCCCCTTCCGGGACGCCCCAGACCTGGAGTGTCTGGCCGAAATCGCTGGGCCGTTCGGGCAGGCCCATGTCGGTCGCCGGGTCGAAAAGCCCCAGAAGCCCGATGGTCGAATTGATCGTGAAGCGGAAGAAATTGTGCATCACCCCTGCGACATCGCCTTGCAATGTCTGGTTCACCATCGAGGCGGGCGTACCCAGATTGTCGGCGAAGTTCGACACCACGTCCTGCACTTCGTCCGGGACGACCGTGGCATAGCCCTTGCCCGCCGGACGCACCAGCGCGCGATCCAGACCCTTGTTGAATTCGTGGGTGCGGCGGTTGGTGGTTTCATACGGATCCCAGATGCCATCGGGCGCCTGGCCCGGGCCGGGAGTGGAACAGGCCGCAACGGACAGCGCAAGGGCAGTGGCGGCGAACAGGCGTGGCAGGGTCCAGGTCACGGTGAAATCCGGCTATTGAAACGGGCGGTCACGAATACCATCGTCCTTACCTAGTGCGTTTGTCAGCGGGACCCAATGGCGCGCCCCGCAATCCATGGGGTTGTGGCACAAACGATACAACGCTGGTGCGAAACTCAAACTTGCCGTATTCCTACCGAAAAAGCGGGTGCAATACCCCAGAGCATAGAAAATCCGGACGGGATTACCAATGGCATTAAAGAATTTTGACGCTGGCCTTGCCGAACTGAAGGCAGCGCGGCGCGAAAGCCGCCCCTATTACTGGTTCGTTGCGGTCTTCAGCTTCCTTGTGAACCTGCTGATGCTGACCGGTCCGATCTACATGTTGCAGGTCTACGACCGCGTGCTTGGGTCACGGTCCGAGGCGACATTGCTGGCGCTGACGCTGCTGGTGGCGTTTCTTTATGGCTCCATGGGCTTGCTGGACTATGTCCGCGGTCGAATCATGGGGCGCGTGGCGGCCCGGTTCCAGTCACGGCTGGACTTGCGGGTGTTCGATGCGGTGATGCGGCGGGCGGCGATCCGCCCTGACGAGCTGTCGGCCAGCGGGCTGCGCGATCTTGAATCGGTGCAGCGGTTGATGTCGTCACCGGTGCTGATGTCGCTCTTCGACATTCCCTGGACGCCGTTCTTTCTGTTCGGGATCATGCTGTTCCACCCGTGGCTGGGCTATCTGGCGATGGGCGGCGGGGCGATCCTGATCCTGGTCACCATCCTGAACCAGGTGTTCACAAAGTCCCCCACGCTCAAGGCAAACGCGGTGTCGATGCGCGCCAATCAGGTTTCCGAGCAGATCCGTAACGAGGCCGAGATGGTGCAAAGCATGGGGATGCAGAAATTTGCGTTTCTGCGCTGGCACGCGGCGCGGAAAGAGGCGCTGCGCAGCCAGATCGGCTCGGCCGACCTGCTGGGCACGTTTTCTGCCACAACGAAGACCTTCCGCCTGTTCCTGCAATCGGCGATGTTGGGGCTTGGGGCGTATCTGGTGCTGGCGGGCGAACTGACCCCGGGGGCGATGATCGCTGGCTCGATCCTGATGGGGCGCGCGCTGGCGCCGATCGAACTGGCCATCGGCCAGTGGCCGCTGGTTCAGGCTGCGCGCAAGGGCTGGCAGAACCTGGCCCAATTGCTGAGCGAAGTGCCCGAAGAACAGCCACGCACCCCGCTGCCGGCCCCGCGCGCCAAACTGGATGTGCAGCAACTGACCGTTGTTCCGCCGGGACAGCAGCAGGCAGCGCTGCGCATCGTCAGTTTCTCGCTCGAGCCGGGCACGGCACTGGGTGTGATCGGCCCGTCGGGTGCAGGCAAATCCACGCTGGCGCGGGCGCTGACCGGCGTCTGGCGGCCTGCGGGCGGCAAGATCCGGCTGGATGGCGCGACGCTTGAGCAATACGGAAACGAGGCGCTGGGGCGTCACATCGGGTATCTGCCGCAGCGGGTCACGCTGTTTGACGGCACGATTGCCGAAAACATCGCCAAGCTGTCGCCCGACGCCGATCCGCAGAAGATCGTCGAGGCGGCGAAAAAGGCCGACGCGCATGACATGATCCTGAAACTGCCCGACGGCTATGATACCCGCGTGTCGGCAGCGGGCGGGCGGCTGTCCGGCGGGCAGATGCAGCGCGTGGGCCTGGCCCGGGCGATGTACGGCGATCCGGTCTTGCTGATCCTGGACGAGCCGAATTCGAACCTTGACAACGAGGGCAGCGAGGCGGTGAACACCGCCATCCGCGCGATGAAAGCCGAAGGCAAATCGGTCCTGATCATGGCGCACCGTCCGGCGGCGATCAAGGAATGCGACCTGCTCTTGATGCTGGATGGCGGTGCCCGCACCGCGTTCGGGCCCAAGGAAGAGGTCCTGCGCCAGGTCGTGCAGAACCACCAGCAAATCCAGCAAGGCGGCACCGGAGGCGTGCGATGAGCGATATCAACAAAGAGGTCAACAAGGCCTTCCCGATGCGCGGCCCGATGTTGCTGGGCATCATCGTTTTCGCGGTCCTGGTGGGCGGGTTCGGCTATTGGGCGGTGACCACGAATATCTCGGGCGCGGTGATTGCGTCGGGGCAGATCGTTGTCGACCAGAACCGCCAGGTGATTCAGCATCCCGATGGCGGGGTGGTCGATGAAATCCTTGTTGACGAAGGCGACCTTGTCGCGGTCGGACAGCCGTTGATCCGGCTGGACCCGACGTTGCTGAATTCCGAACTGACCATCGTCAAGGGCCAGTATTTCGAACTGGTGGCGCGCCGCGCGCGACTGGATGCCGAACGCGACGATGCGGCAGAGGTGGTGTTTGACCAGGTGCTGCTGGACGAGGCAGAGCTTGACCCGACCATCGCGGATCTGGTCGATGGTCAGATCGCGCTGTTCGACGCCCGGCGCGCGTCGATCGCGCGCGAGGTGGATCAACTGCACAAGCGTGCCGACCAGATTTCCGAACAGGTCAAGGGCATTGACGCGCAGCAGGATGCGCTGTCCACCCAGATTTCGCTGATTGCCAGCGAACTGGCCGACCAGCAGTCGCTGCTGGACCGCGGACTGGCGCAGGCCAGCCGGGTGTTGTCGCTGCAGCGCGAACAGGCCCGCCTTGCCGGGCTGGTGGGGGAACTGACCGCACAGAAGGCGCAGGCCAACGAACGGATCACCGAGATCGAGATCGAGGTGCTGAAGCTGGAAACCCGCCGCCGCGAAGAGGCGATCACCATGCTGCGTGACCTGCAATACCGCGAACGCGAACTGGCCGAACAGCGCCGCGCGCTGGAAGAGCGCCTGAGCCGGATGGTCATCACCGCGCCGGTGTCGGGCGTGGTCTATGGATTGCAGGTTTTTGCCGAACGGTCGGTGATCCGGCCCGCAGAGCCGGTGATGTACCTGGTTCCGCAGGATCGCCCGTTGGTGATTTCGGCGCAGGTGCCGACCATCCACATCGACCAAATCCACCTTGGCCAGGAAGTGGTGCTGAAGTTCTCGGCGCTGGATCAGCGTCAGACGCCAGAGCTGTTTGGCTCGGTCGTCAAGGTCTCGCCCGATGCGTTCACTGACGAAACCACCAAGATGAGCTTTTACCGGGTCGAATTGCAGCTGCGTGAAAATGAAATCACCCGGCTGCCGCCCGATACCACGCTGATTCCGGGCATGCCGGTCGAGGCGTTCATTCGCACCGCGGACCGGACGCCGGCCAGCTATCTGACCAAGCCGTTCATGGATTACTTCGCGAAGGCGTTCCGCGAATAGGCCCATTGCAATTCCCATCGAAGCGGGCCAGCGTGGCGGCAAGATCAGACCAGAGGGAGGTCCCCATGACCAATGCGATCGAGGCCCGTTTGACCGAACTGGGCGTCACCCTGCCGGACGCGCCGGCCCCGGCGGCGAACTATGTGCCGTTCGTGCTGAGCGGCAACATGTTGTATGTGTCTGGCCAGATTTCGAACGGTCCCGACGGGCTGATCCTGGGCAAGCTGGGCGCGGGCATGACCGTTGAAGAGGGCGCCGCCGCCGCCAGGACCTGTGCGCTGAGCCTGCTGGCGCAGGTGCGCGCGGCCTGCGACGCTGACCTGACCCGGCTGAAGCGCGTGGTCAAGCTGGTCGGCTTCGTCAACTCGACCGCCGATTTCACCGACCAGCCCAAGGTCATCAACGGCGCGTCGGACTTCATGGTCGAACTGCTGGGCGATGCCGGGCGGCATGCACGCTCTGCCGTATCCGCAGCGGCGCTGCCACTGGGGGTCGCGGTCGAGATCGAAGGCATCTTCGAACTCGCATGACCCTGCCCACCGCCTTTCTCGACCGGCCGATCGCCCACCGTGCCCTGCATGACAAGGGCGATGGGCGGCCGGAAAATTCGTTGGCGGCGGTGCGGGCCGCCGTGGCCGCCGGTTACGGGATCGAGATCGACCTGCAACTGTCCAGCGACGGCGTGGCCATGGTCTTTCACGACTATGGCCTGACCCGGCTGACCGGGGAAACTGGCCCGATCCAGCAGCGCACTGCGGCAGAACTGGCCGCGATCCCGCTGCTTGGGGGCACCGAAGGGGTGCCGACGCTGGCCCAGGTTTTGCAGGACGTGGCGGGCAAGGTGCCGCTGCTGATCGAGCTCAAGGACCAGGATGGCGCGCTTGGCCCCAACGTCGGTACGCTGGAACGCGCTGCGGCGGCGGATCTTGCGGGCTATGATGGCCCCGTGGCGCTGATGTCGTTCAACCCGCATTCGGTTATCGCGCTGGCCGATCTGTGTCCCGATCTGCCGCGCGGCCTGACCACCGAACAGTTTACCAAAGCGGATTGGCCCACCGTGCCCGCTGCCACCCGTGACCGGCTGAGCGGAATTCCGGACTATGCCCAAACCGGGGCCTGTTTTGTCAGCCATCACTGGCGCGACCTGAACGATCCGCGCGTGGCGGACTTGCAGGCCGCCGGGGCGGCGGTGCTGTGCTGGACGATCCGGTCGCCCGAAGAAGAGGCAGAGGCGCGAAAGGTGGCGGCGAACATCACCTTCGAGGGCTATCTGCCTTGAACCGTGCCGGACCCGGACCAGATTGGAAAGGGCAGGCCGGACGGGGCAAAGATGGACAGCGACAACACCATTGAAATCAACATCCTGACCTCGCTGTCGCAGATCGCGGCAGAAGACTGGGATGCCTGTGCCTGCCCCGAAGCGATGCAGGGCGGGCGGCCTCTGGACCCGTTTACCACCCACCGCTTCCTGCGGGCGCTGGAACAGTCGGGGTCGGTTGGCACCGGCACCGGCTGGGACCCGCGCTATATGGTGGCGGAGCTGGGCGGCAAGGTGATCGCCGTGGCCCCGCTTTACGCCAAGTCGCACAGCCAGGGCGAATATATCTTCGATCACAACTGGGCCCATGCCTATGAGCGTGCCGGGGGGCGGTATTACCCCAAGTTGCAGATCGCGGTGCCCTTTACCCCTGCCACCGGGCGGCGGTTCCTGACCCGTCCGGGGTATGAGGTCGCCGGCATGTCGGCGCTGGTGCAGGGCGCGGTGCAATTGGCCAGCGAGAACGGGCTGTCGTCGCTACACGCCACATTTTGCACCGAGGCCGAGGCGCTGGCCGGCGCGCAGATGGGCCTGATGCACCGGGTGACGCAGCAATATCACTGGACCAACGACGGCTATGCCGATTTCGACGCCTTCCTTGCGTCGCTGTCGTCGCGCAAGCGCAAGGCGATCCGCAAGGAACGCGCCCGTGCGCAGGACTTTGGTGGAACGATCACCACCCTGACCGGCGACGCGATCCAGCCGGAACACTGGGATGCGTTCTGGGTGTTCTACCAGGACACCGGGGCGCGGAAATGGGGGCAGCCCTACCTGACGCGGGCGTTTTTCGACCATGTGCAGCAAAGCCTGCGCGATGACGTGGTGCTGGTGATGGCGGAACGTGACGGGCAATACGTGGCCGGGGCGCTGAATTTCATCGGCCGGGATGCGCTTTTCGGCCGATACTGGGGCTGTATCGAAGATCACCCCTGCCTTCATTTCGAAGCGTGTTACTATCAGGCCATCGACCTTGCCATCGCCGAAGGGTTGCAGCGGGTCGAGGCCGGGGCGCAGGGTGATCACAAGCTGGCGCGCGGGTACCTGCCGGTGCAGACCCACAGCCTGCACTGGATCGCCGACCGGGGCTTTGCCCGCGCCGTTCAAAATTACCTGGACGCGGAACGCAACGCGGTGGCCGAAGATATCGAGATCCTGACCGCCTATGGCCCGTTCAGGAAGGACCGACAGGAGGAACAGCCATGACCGAGAAACTGTCAGACACCGGGCGCGAAACCATGCTGGCCCCGCTGCTGGGAAATGGATGGACCCTGCTGGACGGTCGCGACGCGATCACCAAGACCTTTACCTTCGCCGATTTCACCGAAGCCTTTGCCTGGATGACCCGCGCGGCGCTTTGGGCGGAAAAGTGGAACCACCACCCGGAATGGTCCAATGTCTACAAGACCGTCACCGTGGTGCTGACCACCCATGACGTGAACGGGCTGAGCGCGCAAGACGCCAAGCTGGCCCGAAAGATGGACAGTCTCTAGGGGGGGCAAGGCCGGGGCGGCACCGCCGCCCCGGGGCGATTACAACGCCGCCAGCATGGATTCGCCGCCCGACATTTCGCAGGTGCCGCGCGCCTCTTCGACATGCAGGATCTTGACCACGCCGTCTTCGGCCATCAGCGCGTACCGGATCGACCGGTCGATCAGCCCGGCGGGCGGGGCGCTGAAGGTCATCCCGACAGCCTTGCTGTAGGAGGCATCCGCATCGGCCAGCAGGGTGATCCCGGCCTCGGTCGCGCCGGTGTCGTTGCCCCAGGCCTTCATCACATGTGGATCGTTGACCGAAATACAGAGGATTTCGTCGATGCCCTTTTCGGCCAGCGCGTCCTTGGTGCGGATGAAGCTGGGCACATGCGCCGAATGGCAGGTCGGGGTATAGGCGCCGGGAACGGCAAAGATCACCACCTTGCGGCCTGACAGTTTGTCGGCCAGTGAAACCTGCTCTGGCCCGTTGTCGCCGATCCGCAGCAACGTGGCATCCGGCAGGCGGTCACCCACGGAAATGGACATGTTGAACGCTCCCTCTCAATTGCGTCTTCCACGACGCTGGATATAGGGTGCAGGGGAACGCCGCCAATGGGAAAAGCAAGGGAGTGTGCGCATGCAAAAGGTCGTTGTTGTCGGGGCCGGTCAGGCAGGGGCGTCTTGCGTTGCACGGTTGCGGTCCAAGGGGTTCGACGGGTCGATCACGCTGATTGGCGAAGAGCCGGTGCCGCCCTACCAGCGCCCGCCGCTGTCCAAGGCCTACCTGCTGGGCGAGATGGAGCAAGAACGGCTCTATCTGCGGCCTGAAAGCTTTTATGCCGAAAACGGGATCGACCTGCGTGTGAACGACACCGTCAGCGCCATTGACCGGGGCGACAGGGCGGTGATCGCGGGGGGGCATCGCATCGACTATGACCACCTTGTGCTGGCCACTGGATCGGTCCCGCGCCGCCTGCCGCCCGCGGTTGGCGGGCTGCTGGACGGCGTGCACGTCGTGCGGACCCTGCTGGATGTCGATGAAATGGCGCCCCGCTTTGTCGCAGGCGCCAGGGTGCTGATCGTTGGTGGCGGCTATATTGGGCTGGAGGCGGCGGCGGTTGCGTCCAAGCTGGGGCTGGAAGTGACGCTGGTTGAAATGGCGCCGCGCATCCTGCAACGGGTGGCCGCCGAACAGACCTCGGATTTCTTCCGCGCCGAACATCAGCGCCACAACGTGACCGTTCTTGAAGGCGTCGGCCTGACGCGCCTGACGGGTGAAGACAAGGTGACCGGGGCCGAGCTGAGCGATGGCACCACGCTTGCGCTGGATTTCGTGATCGTCGGTGTCGGCATCACCCCGGCGGCGGAACTGGCCGAAGCCGCCGGTCTGGACATCGACAACGGCATCAAGGTTGACGACCATGGCCGCACCAGCGACCCGGCGATCTGGGCGGCGGGCGATTGCGCCAGCTTCCCCCATGACGGCGCGCAGATGCGGCTGGAAAGCGTGGGCAACGCCATCGACATGGGGGAACTGGTGGCCGACAACATCCTGGGCGCGGATCGGGCCTATGTCCCGAAACCGTGGTTCTGGTCGGATCAGTACGATGTGAAACTGCAGATCGCGGGGTTGAGCACCGGGTTCGACAGCGTGGTCACCCGCCGCGATGGCGCGGCGTCGGTGTCGTTCTGGTACTATCGCGGCGACCGGTTGATCGCGCTGGACGCGATGAACGATCCGCGCGCCTACATGGTAGGCAAGCGCCTGATCGAGGCCGGCAAATCGCCCGACCCGGCGGCTGTGGCCGACCCGGAAACCGACCTCAAGGTCCTGCTGAAAGCGTGAGGATCGTCGCGGGCCGGTTTCGTGGGCGCCGTCTGGCGGCCCTGGGCAAGGGCGATGCCGGCGCGCATCTGCGCCCCACGACAGACCGCGTGCGCGAGGCGCTGTTCGGCATGCTGGACGGTGGCCGGTTCGGCGATGTGATCGACGGCGCGCGGGTGCTGGACCTGTTTGCCGGGACCGGCGCGCTGGGGCTGGAGGCGCTGTCGCGTGGCGCGGTGCAAGTGACCTTCGTCGACGATGGGCGCAAGGCCCAGGCGCTCTTGCGGGAAAACATCGCTACGCTGGGCGTCAGGGACGCGGTGCGGCTGATCGCCCGCGATGCGCTGCGTCTGCCGCCCGCCGATGCGCCCTGCGACCTGGTCTTTCTGGATCCGCCCTATGGCAAGGGGCTGGGCGCCAAGGCGCTGTCGGGGGCGCAGGCGCAAGGCTGGATCGCCCCCGGCGCGCTGATCGTCTGGGAAGAAAACGCGCCGCAGCTGGCGCCCGACGGCTTCACCCTGCTGGAAACCCGCGGCTATGGTGACACCACAGTCACGCTGCTGGAGGCGATGACCGGCCCATAAGTGCGCCGGGCAAAGCAATCCGCAGCCAATGCCCCCACGTCACTTGAAGCGTGGGCAGTGCTGCTACATATTCAACCGAACGAATGGCCACGCGAGGGAGAGACGCATGACCCTGATCAAACCGACCCGCCGGGAGTTGCTGACAATTGCCGCGGCGATGCCGGCCCTGACCCTGCCCGCCAGCATCGGCCGGGCGCAGGTGGGCCCGCCCGCGATGGGCAACCCGACGCATTTCAGCTTTTCCATCGGTCAGGCGAAAATGACGGTGATTTCCGACGGATATTTCGATCTGGGCAGCGGCGGCCTGGGGGTGAACGCCTCGCGCGAAGAGGTTGAGGCGTTCCTGGCGCAATATTTCCTGGACCCGAAAAAGGGGCTGTCGCACACCAACCACCTGTATATCGAACTGGGCGACGCAAAGGTGCTGGTCGACGTTGGCTCGGGCAACCGGTTCATGCCAACCACCGGGCGGCTGATGTCGAATTTCGAGGCCGCCGGCATTGATCCATATGAGGTCACACACGTTGTCATCACCCACGCCCACCCTGACCATATCTGGGGCATCCGTGACGATTTCGACGAAGCGATCTTGCCTGACGCGGAATATTTCCTGGGCCAGGCCGAACACGACTACTGGATGACTGACGACCTGGTGAACAAGGTCGCGCCCGAGGAACAACAGTTTGTCCTTGGGGCCGTCAACTCTATCAATGTCGATGGCGCGGAATGGAACCTGACGACCAACGAACAGGAAATCGCGCCGGGTATTCGGGTGATCGACACGCCGGGCCACACCCCGGGCCACATGAGCATCGTGGTCGAAAGCGACGGCCAGCAACTGATCGCGCTGGGCGACTCGATGAGCCACGCCTACACCAACTTTGCCCATCCCGACTGGTACAACGGGTTCGACATGGACGGCGATACCACGGTGGCCACCCGCAAGCGCCTGCTGGACATGGCGGCCGCCGATCGGATGGCGGTGATCGGCTATCACTTCCCCTTCCCGGGGGTCGGTCATGTGATGCGCGACGGCGATGCCTATCGCTTTGTCCCGGCGCTCTGGCAGTTCGAATAGGTCCTGTCACCGGCGGTCGTGACAGCGTGACCGCCGGTTTTCGCCCACCGCTGCCGGTTTTTGCCCCGGGCTGCGTGGCCTGACGGCCGCGCGGTCGTCCGGGCTATTCCCTGCTGTCAATAGGTTGGGTGGAACGTCCCAGCGGGCGACAGGGTAAAGATTTCCACCCCGTCGGCGGTCACGCCGACCGAATGTTCAAACTGCGCCGACAGCGATTTGTCGCGGGTCACGGCGGTCCAGTCATCGCCCAGAACCTTCGTTTCCGGGCGGCCCAGGTTCACCATGGGTTCGATGGTGAAGAACATGCCTTCCTCCAGCACCGGCCCGCTGCCCGCGCGGCCATAGTGCAGCACGTTCGGCGGCGCGTGGAACACCCGGCCCAGCCCGTGACCGCAGAAATCGCGCACAACGCTCATACGGTGAGCTTCGACATAGGTCTGGATCGCGTGGCCGATGTCACCAAAGGTGTTGCCGGGCCTGACCGCCTCGATCCCCTTGAACAGCGCGTCATGGGTAACCTGTATCAGCCGTTCGGCCTTGCGCGGCAGCTTGCCCGCGACATACATCCGGCTGGTGTCCCCGAACCAGCCATCGACGATCACCGTCACGTCGATGTTCAGGATATCGCCATCCTTCAGCGTCTTTTCCCCGGGAATACCGTGGCAGACCACGTGGTTCACGCTGATGCAGCTGGCGTGCTGATAGCCCTTGTAGCCGATGGTGGCCGAGGTCGCGCCCAGTTCCTCCACCCGGTTGCGGATGAAGTCGTCGATCGCGCCAGTGCTCTGGCCGGGAAACACATGCGCCGCGACCTCGTCCAGGATCTGCGCGGCGACCTTGCCCGCCGCATGCATGCCCGCGAAATCCGCCGCTTCGTAGATGCGGATGCCTTGACGTGTCACTCTGCCGCCTGCGCTGTCGTTCACCGGGTTGCTCCCTTCGCTGCTTTTGCCCTTATCTAGTGGCATTTTGCGCGAAGGGCCAGAGGGGCGGCGGCGCTTGCCCGATCGGGCGTCGGAAGGTTAGGCTGGGCGCATTGATTTGCACAAACTTCAGGATGCCCTGCCATGCGTTTTGGTCTTTTGTCCGTTTGCCTGTTTTCCGCCGGTGCGGCGCTTGCCGATCCCTGCACCGATGAAATCGCGGCGCTTTACGCCGGGGGCGCGCTGGACGCCTTTGCCCAACCGCCACACCGGATCGAAACCACGTCACGGCTGGCCGATGGCACGGTGCAATACGAATACCTCACGTTCTTCGACAGCCCGCTGCGGTCGATGAACGGGCTGAAGGGGCAGGGGCTGTTCACCTTGGCCATCGGAAGCGACACCTGGACGGGGCCAACGCCCGATGGCCCCTGGACGAAGATGCCCAACCAGATGCCCGTCGACATGGAGGCGTTTCGCCGCGACATGCAGGGACAGTTCGCGCGCAACCTGACCGAGACCGACTGCCCGGGGCTGGTCGACAGCGACGGTGAAACCTTCCGCGTCTATCGCTACACCACCCAGACCGACAAGAACGACGCGCAGGGCGGCACCTTTTTCGGCGGCAGCTATACCGATTTCATCGACCCTGACAGCGGCCTGTTGATGCGGCGCGAGGAAACCGGAAGCTTTGCCCATTACAGCCCGCAGCCGGGCACGAATGTGACGGTGTCGGTCTACAGCTACGACGATGCGCGCCGGTTGGTGGCACCGGACTGACCCCTAGGGCAGCGCGAAGGGCAGACCCTTGCCCGGCAGCACCTCTTCGGGGGTGATGCGGCAGGACAGGGCCATGACCTCGACGCCGGCGGCGATCGCATCGCGCAGGGCGGCGGCATAGGTCGGGTCGATGTCGGCCGCCAGGGTCACGCGGATGCAATCGGTGCGCTGCACCAGATACAGCATCACGGCCCGGTGCCCCGCGCCCACCATGGCCTGCAATTCGTGCAGGTGCTTGGTGCCGCGCGCGGTCACGCTGTCGGGAAATTCGGCCAGGCCCGGTTGGCGGGACAGGGTGACCGATTTGACCTCGACATAGGTGTCGGGCCCGGCGCCGGTCAGCAGAAAGTCGATGCGGCTGTTCTGGCCATACCTGACCTCGGCCCGCACCATCGGCGCGGCCAGTCCCGGCACCTCGCCCGCCATCAGCGCGGCTTTCAGCATCCGGTTCGGCACCGAGGTATCGACCCCGGTGAAATTCCCGTCGCCGTGGTCGACCAGGCGCCAACCGTATTTCAGCTTTTTCTTCGGGTCGTCGTTGGGCTCCAGCCAGATCCGCATCCCCGGATCCGCCAGGCCCATCATCGAACCGGGATTGGCGCAATGGGCGGTGATTTCACGCCCGTCGGGCAGGGTGGCATCGGCCAGAAAGCGCTTGTAGCGTCTGATCAGCGTGGCAGGCACAAGGGGGGATGGAAACCGCATGGACCACGGCCTATACCTGTCCCGACCTCGCTTCAAGGAGTGCCGGAAATGCCCAACCCAACCGCCGCGATGCTGGTGATCGGTGACGAGATCCTGTCGGGCCGCACTCGCGACGCCAACATGCATTACCTGGCCGGGGAACTGACCAAGGTGGGCATTGACCTGAAAGAGGTGCGGATCGTCAGCGACGACCGCGCCGCCATCGTGACGGCGGTCAAGGCGCTGTCCGGGGCCTATGATCATGTCGTGACCAGCGGCGGCATCGGCCCGACCCATGACGACATCACCGCCGATTGCATCGCCGAGGCGTTTGGCGCCCATATCGGTGTGCGCGACGATGCCCGCGCCTTGCTGGCGGCGCATTACGACCGGCAGGGACTCGCGTTCAACGAGGCCCGCCAGCGCATGGCGCGCATCCCCGACGGGGCAACCCTGATCGACAATCCGGTGTCGGTGGCACCGGGGTTCACCCTGGGCAACGTGCATGTCATGGCGGGGGTGCCGTCGGTGTTTCAGGCCATGGTGGCCAGCGTGTTGCCCACCCTGACCGGGGGCACGCCGCTGCTGAGCCAGTCGCTGCGCATCGAACGGGGCGAAGGCGAAATCGCCGGGCCGCTGGCGCAGCTGGCAGCCGATTTCCCGGAACTGTCGATCGGGTCCTATCCCTATCAGCGCAACGGCGTTTACGGCGCGAATATCGTGATCCGGGGCAGCGATGGCGCGATGGTCGATGCCGCGATGACCCGCCTGTCGGGGATGTTCCCCGCATGAAGCCCGACGCCAAGCGCCTGTACCGCGCCGTCGAGGCGACATGGCCGCCTTACAAGGCGGTGAACGCTGGCCCCTGGACCCTGCGCGAAGGCGCGGGCGGCGGCAAGCGTGTGTCGGCGGCGACGGCGCGGGCGGCGTTTGATGCCGATATCGACTTGCCCGCAGCCGAGGACGCGATGCGCATCCTGGGGCAGGACCCGCTGTTCATGATCCGCAATGGCGAGGACGCGCTGGATGCGGCGTTGGCGGCGCGGGGATACCAGGTGATCGACCCGGTCAACATGTATCTGATCCCGACGTATCAGCTGACCGATCTGCCGATCCCCAAGGTCATGGCCTTCACCATCTGGGAACCGCTGGCCATCATGCGCGACCTTTGGGCCGAAGGTGGCATCGGGCCGGACAGGCTGCGGGTGATGGAACGGGCCAAGGGCCCCAAGACCGGCATACTGGGCCGGATCGACGACAGCCCGGGCGGCACTGCGTTCTGTGCCATCGACGACGATGTCGCGATGATTCACGCGCTGGAAATCCGCGAGGCGCACCGCCGCAAGGGGCTGGCTGGCTGGATGATCCGGGCCGCGGCGATCTGGGCGGCGGACTGGGGCACCGAATGGCTGTCGGTGGTCTGCACCCAGCACAACAAGGGCGCGAACCTGCTTTACACCTCGTTGGGGATGGAGCTGGTGGGCAGCTATCACTATCGCATCCTGCCCCGGGAGGAGGGGGGCACGACATGACCAAGACCGATCAACCGACCGCGCTGGACCTGCCGATGATGGACCCTTTGCCGGGGCCGACGCAGAAGTATTTCGACATTTGCCAGGACAAGCTGGGCCTGGTGCCGAACGTGCTGAAGGCCTATGCCTTTGACGTGGCCAAGCTGAACGCCTTTACCGCGCTGTACAACGATCTGATGCTGGCCGACAGCGGGTTGACCAAGCTGGAACGCGAGATGATCGCGGTGGTCGTATCCTCTATAAACCATTGTTTCTATTGCCTGACCGCCCATGGTGCGACGGTGCGCGAACTGTCAGGCGACCCCAAGCTGGGCGAGATGATGGTGATGAACTGGCGGGTCGCGGACCTGACCGCGAAACAGGCCGCGATGCTGGGTTTTGTCGACAAGCTGACCCGCGAATGCTGGACCGTGACCGAGGCAGACCGCCAGGCGCTGCGCGACGTGGGCTTTTCCGACCGTGACATCTGGGACATTGCCAACGTGGCGGGGTTCTTCAACATGACCAACCGGGTGGCCAGTGCCACGGATATGCGCCCGAATGACGAGTATCACGCGCTGGCGCGCTGATCTTTGCGCCGCGCTTGTCGCGGTGCTTTTGGCCGCCCCGCTTTGGGCGGCCGATCTGACGTTGCCCGCCGGGGCGCGTCTGACGCTGGAGGATGCCAGCGACCCCGACAGCTATCTTGTGCCGCTTGGTGTCTGGGCGGACGGACGCATTCCGCTGCGATCGGTGGAAGGGGCGATCACCCGGCAAAGCTGGCGGATCGAAGGGCAGGGGGCGACGACGTTGCAGGTGATGATGCCGCTGCGGTCACAACTTCTGGCACAGGGCTATGAGGTGCTGTTCGAATGCGCCGCCCAGGCCTGTGGCGGGTTCGATTTTCGCTTTGGAACCGAGGTTTTGCCGGCCCCCGAAATGTATGTCGATCTGACCAACTATCGGTTTCTGACGGCGTGGGGCGGGGATGCGAACCGGTTCGTGACCTTGCTGGTCAGCCGCAGTTCCGCGGCGACGTTTCTTCAGATCATCCGCACTGCGCCCAGCGGCTCGAAACCCGTTGCAACGGACGTGGGCAACACACCGATCCGCGCGGTTCCGCAATGCGACCTGGCGCGGCAGTTGGAGGAGCAGGGGCATATTGTCCTGTCAGATCTGGCGTTTACGTCCGGGTCGTCGGATCTGGGCGAAGGCAGCTATGGTTCCCTTGCCGCCTTGGCAGAGTACCTGCTGGCCAACCCGTCGCGGCGCGTGGCGCTGGTCGGGCATACCGATGCGGTGGGCTCGCTCGAGGCCAACGTGGCGCTGTCGCGTCGCCGCGCGGCCTCGGTCGAGGCACGGCTGGAGCGCGCCTATGGAGTGCCCGCCGCACAGTTGAGCGCGGACGGGGTGGGGTTTCTTGCGCCGCTGGCGTCGAACCTGACCGAAGCAGGCCGGATCGCGAACCGGCGGGTCGAGGCGGTTCTGATCTCGACCGAGTGAGAGGCCGAATCACGGGTTAATGCCCTGTCGGGGCAGGGTTTTCCCGGTGGCACATCCCATGCACAATGCATGCACATTCCATGCGCATGACGATGCGGGGCGGGCCGGGTAACGGGGCGCGCGTTGCGGGGCAACGGGGCAGGCAAAGAAAAAGCCCCGGACCTGGGTCCGGGGCCGTGTACTTGTCCTGGGGGCCGATGGATCAGCCGAAGACCTTGGTCAGGGCCTTGTCGACCGAGGTGATGATCTCGTCGATGTCGTCCCTGGTGGCGATCAGCGCGGGGCTGAAGCACAGGGTGTTGTTGAAACCGGGGACCGAGCGGTTGGTCGCGCCGATGATGACGCCCTGCGCGTTGCAGTCGCCGACAACGGCCTGCACGCGCTTTTCGTCCATCGGTTCGCGGCTGTCGCGGTCGGACACCAGTTCAGCGCCCAGGAACAGGCCCTTGCCGCGCACGTCGCCGATGACGGCGTGCTTGTCTTTCAGCGCGTGCAGCTGGTCGAGCATGTAGGTGCCCATCGCGGTGCAGTTGTCGAGCAGGTTCTCGTCCTCGATGATCCGCATGTTTTCCAGCGCGGCGGCGGGGCCGGCGGTGCAGCCCCCGAAGGTCGAGATGTCGCGGAAGTAGTTCAGCGGATCGCTGGCGTCGTCCTTGAACATGTCAAAGACTTCTTCCGTGGTGACAAGGCAGGCGATGGCGGCATAGCCGGAGGCCACGCCCTTGGCCATGGTCACCATGTCGGGCTTCACGCCGTATTGCTGATACCCGAACCAGGTCCCGGTGCGGCCGACACCGCACACCACCTCGTCGATGTGCAGCAGCACGTCGTATTTCTTGCAGATTTCCTGCACCCGTTCCCAATAGCCCGGGGGCGGGGTGATCACGCCGCCACCGGCGGTCACCGGCTCGAGGCAGATCGCGCCAACGGTGTCGGGGCCTTCGCGCAGGATGACCTCCTCGATCGCGTCGGCGGCGCGCTTGCCATAGGCTTCGCCGGTCAGGTCCCACTGGGCACGGTATTCCATGCAATGCGGCACCGATACGAAACCGGGGGCGAAGGGGCCGTATTGCGCGTTGCGTTCCAGCTGGCCACCGGCAGACAGGGCGCCGATGGTGGTGCCGTGGTAATCGCGGTCACGGTAGAGGATCTTGTGCTTCTTGCCGCCATAGCGCTTGTGCGCGATCTGGCGGACCATCTTGAACGCCTTCTCGTTCGCCTCGGACCCCGAGTTGGTGTAGTAGACGCGGGTCATGCCCGGCATCTTCGAGATCAGCTTTTCCGAGAACAGCGCGCCGGGGATCGAGCCCGCCGAGCCGGCAAAATAGTTCAGCTTGATCAGCTGGTCATAGACCGCCTTGGCGATGGATTCGCGGCCGTAGCCGACGTTCACCGTCCAGACGCCGCCGGACACGGCATCCAGGTGTTCCTTGCCCTTCTGGTCCCAGACGCGCATCCCCTTGCCTTCGATGATGATGCGGGGATCGTTGGTTTCAAAGGGTTTGTGCTGGATCAGGTGATGCCAGACATGCGCCTTGTCGGCGGCCACGACGTGGCTGATATCGTTTTCGTTGAAGTTGCCGTCCATTGGGAAAACCTCTTGTGCAGGATGCAGCGCCAGACCGCCGATACGCGGTGGCGGATCGGTTCATGCTATCACATGATCGGGAATCCCTGAAAGGCAGTAGGGCCAGTTCGGCCCCGCAGGTATTGCCAGTGCCCGGTTATTGACCGGCTTCGGAGCTCATCCCGTCTAGCGTGCCGAGGGCCTGGCCCAGAAGACCATCGAGCCAGACCCGCGCGGCGTCGATCGCGGCGACATAGGGGTCGATCACCGGCGCCGCCTGGGGCAAGAGATCAAGGATGCGGGGTGCCATGATATAGACCGCGGCCAGGATCACCGCCAGCAGGATGGCATAGCGAAACCCCTTGCCAAAGCCGCTTTGGCCGGGCGCGTCGAACGTGTCTTCGGCGCGGGCCTGCGCGGTTTCAAGTTCCCGCCGTTCCGAGGCCGAGCGCAGGGTCGAATTGATTTCGTCGATGTCGGGCAGCAGATCGCGGCGCGAGCCGGCCTGCTTGACCTCTGACGCGCGGGCGGCGGGGGCCTTTGCGGCGTCTTCTTCGCGCTTGCGGCGGGCGGGGGCGGCGGTGTCGGGGTCTTCCAGCCCAAGGTCGGGCTGGCTTTCCAACGCGCCGGCCTCTGCCGCGCGGGCGCGGGCCTCGCGCTCGGCTTCGGCGCGCAGGACATCTGCGACCTTGGGGTCAAGGCTGCGGGGTCTGGGCGCGGGACGTTCCGGGGCGGCGCGTTCCGGCACTGGCCGTTCGGGCACGGGGGCCGGTTTGCGCGGCGGCAGGTCTTCGTCTTCGTCCCAGTCCATGCCGGGCAGGGTTTCATCCAGTTCTTCGGCAAGGCCCGCGTCCTGCGACGGGTGCGGCTGAAACCAGGTGTGGCCACAATTGGAACATTGGACGTCGCGCCCCGCCTGGGGAATGACATCGTCGGGAACTTCGTACTGAGCGCCGCAATTCGGGCAGATAAGCCGCATGGGTGGTCCTGTCTTTCCGGGCCGCAAGGCCGCGAGGAGGTCTGCGTTTGCACAATAGGCTGATGCGGCGCGGTGGAAAAGTCCAGTAAGTATGGGCCAGCGCATTGAATCCGAGTCGCGGCTGCGGCACAACAAGACATTGTACAGGCGGGGCAGGGTAAACCGTGATCGAGCTTGAAAACGTGGCCTACAGCTATGGCGGGGGCGAGCTTTTGGCGGACATGTCGCTGAAGCTGTCGCCGGGCACATTCCACTTTCTGACCGGGCCATCGGGCGCGGGCAAGACAACCTTCATGCGGCTGTGCTATGGCGCGCTGTTGCCGACATCGGGGCATGTGCGGCTGTTCGACCGCGACGTGCGCCAGATGGACCGCGACGCGGTGGCGCGCGCCCGACGCCGGATCGGGGTGGTGCACCAGGATTGCCAGTTCCTGGATCACCTGTCGGTGGCTGAAAACATCGCCCTGCCGCTGACCGTGTCGGGGCAGGATGCCAGCGCGCAGGATGCGAACCTGAAAGAGCTGATGGCCTGGGTCGGGCTGACCCACCGAGCCGACGCGCTGCCGCCGGAACTGTCGGGGGGCGAACGCCAGCGTGCGGCGCTGGCCCGGGCAGTGATCATGTCGCCGGACGTGGTGCTGGCGGATGAACCCACCGGCAACGTCGACTGGGAAATGTCGCAGCGGCTGTTGCGGCTGCTGGTCGAACTGAACCGGATGGGCAAGACGATCATGATCGCAACCCATGACCTTGCCCTGATCCGCGCCGCGAAACAGCATGTGCAGGCCCGGGTGCTGCGCATCGCCAACCGGCGGCTGCAACTGGCGGGGGCGGACCTGTGAAATCGGTTCTGATCATGGCCCGCGCCGTTCTGGCCCGCGATGCCGCTGCCGACCGCGTGGTGCCGCCGGCGGGGTTCACCGTGCGGCTGACGCTGCTGGCTGCCGCCGCGATGGCGTTCCTGGCGGTGTTTGCGCTGGCGCTGTCGCTGGCGGCGGGGCGCATCGCCAGCCGCTGGGGCGACGAGCTGGCACGCAGCTCCACGATCCGCATTTCCGCTCCGGCGGAAGAAGCCGACGCCCAGACCGCTGCGGCGATCCGGGTGTTGGAAACGACACCGGGGATCCTGTCGGCCCGGGCGCTGAGCGATGCCGAACAACAGGCCTTGCTGGAGCCGTGGTTTGGCCCTGACATCCCGATTGCCGATCTGCCGGTGCCCCGCCTGATCGAGGTGGTGGAGACCGAGGACGGCTATGACGGGGTGGGCCTGCGGTTGCGCCTGTCGGCCGAGGTGCCGGGCGCGGTGCTGGACGATCACAGCCGGTGGCGTCGTCCGCTGGTGACATCGGCGGCGCGGTTGCGGCTGCTGGGGTGGGTGTCGATCCTGCTGATCGCGGCGGCGACGGCGGCGATGGTGACGCTGGCCGCCCATGCGGCGCTGGCCGCCAATGCCAAGGTCATCACCGTTCTGCGGCTGGTGGGGGCGACCGACAACTACATCGCCGGGGCGTTCGTGCGTCGGTTCACCCTGCGCGCGCTGACCGGAGCGGCGGTGGGCGCGGTGCTGGCCGTGGTGGCGGTGCTGCTGCTGCCCGGCGACAGCGACGGCGTGTTGACCGGTGTCGGGTTCCAGGGCCTTGGCTGGGTCTGGCCGGTGCTGGTGCCGCTGCTGATCGCGATGGTGGCCTTTGGCGCAACTCAGGCGGCCGCGCGCCGCGTTCTGGAAGGATTGTCCTGATGGGATATGCGATCCAATACCTGCGCTCGCTGGTCTTCGTGGGGCAGATGTACCTGGCGATGCTGGTGATCGGGGTGGTGTTCCTGCCCTGGGCGGCGGTGTCGCGCAGCGGTGCCTTTGCCGCGTGCAAGACCTATTGCCGCTGGGTGATCTGGACCGCGCGCTGGATGGTCAGCCTGAAGGGCGAGGTGCGCGGCACGCCCCCCACGGACGAGGTGGTGATCGCGGCCAAGCACCAGTCGTTTTTCGACATCATCCTGATTTTCAACGCGGTTCCGGCGGGCAAGTTCATCATGAAGCGTGAATTGCTGTGGACCCCGGTGATCGGGCTGTATGCCTGGCGCATCGGCTGCGTGCCGGTGAACCGGGGTAAGCGCGGGCAGGCGATCAAGAAGATGGTGGCCGATGTGGCCAAGGGCACCGCGCGGCCCGGCCAACTGATCATCTATCCGCAGGGGACGCGCGTCGCGCCGGGGGTGCGGAAACCCTACAAGGTCGGGTCCGCGGTGCTGTATACCGAGCTGGGGCAGGATTGCGTGCCCGTCGCCACCAACGTCGGCGTGTTCTGGCCGCGCACCGGGATATATCGCAAGCCGGGCCTGGCGGTGGTGGAATTCCTGCCGCGCATTGCCAAGGGAATGGACAAGGACAGCTTCCTTGCCAAGCTGGAAGACGAAGTTGAAACCGCGTCCACCGCGCTGATGCTGGAGGCCGGATTTGATGCGAAAAATCACAACGCTTGACGACTTGCACCGCCTTTACGATGCGCCGGTGCCGTCTGCCCTGCGCAAGGTCGCGGACCGCCTGACGCCGCTTTATCGCCAGTGGATCGAAGGGGCGCGGTTTTGCGTCCTCAGCACGGCGGGGCCAGAGGGCGTGCATGGATCGCCTCGGGGGGACAACGGCCCGGTGGTGCGCGTGGCCGATGCGCAGACGCTGCTGCTGCCGGACTGGTGGGGCAACAACCGGCTGGATTGCCTGCGCGACATCGTGCAGGACGGGCGGGTCGCGCTGCTGTTCCTGGTGCCGGGCACCCATACGACGGTGCGGGTGAATGGCCGGGCGGTGCTGACCGACGATCAGGACCTGCGCGACAGCTTTGCCAAGGGCGACAAGCGCCCGAAAACCGTGATCGTGATCATCGTGGCAGAGGTCTATACCTAATGCGCCAAGGCGCTGATGCGGTCTGACCTGTGGAACCGGGACGATGCGGCGGGCCTGCCCACGGTGGGGCAGATCCTGGCCGATATGTCGGACGGGGCCTATGGCGGCGCGGAGTATGACGCCACTTACCCGGAATATGCCAAGCCGCGCTTGTGGTAGGCCCAACCGCGGCCCGCATTGACCGAAACGCAAACGGCCCCGGAGTGCATCCCGGGGCCGTTTCGTTGTTGCCGCTGGCAACGCCTGCCTTACGAATGGATCGGGCCATCGCCGCAGGCCAGCGCCGCTTCGCGCACCGCTTCGGAGAAGGTCGGGTGGGCGTGGCAGGTCAGCGCCAGGTCTTCGGCAGAGGCGCCGAATTCCATCGCGACGCAGATCTCGTGGATCAGGTCGCCCGCCGCCGGGCCGATGATATGGGCGCCCAGGATGCGGTCGGTGTCCTTGTCGGCCAGAAGTTTCACGAAGCCGTCGCCGGCGAAGACCGCCTTGGCGCGGCCGTTGCCCATGAAGCTGAACTTGCCGACCTTGTAGGCGCGCCCCTCTTCTTTCAGCTGTTCCTCGGTCAGGCCCACGGTGGCGACCTCGGGGTGGGTGTAGATCACGCCGGGGATGACGCCGTAGTTGACGTGGCCCGCCTTGCCCGCGATCACCTCGGCGCAGGCCATGCCTTCGTCTTCGGCCTTGTGGGCCAGCATCGGGCCGGTGATGGCGTCGCCGATGGCGTAGATGCCCTTGACGCTGGTCTGCCAATGGGCGTCGGTCCTGATCTGGCCGCGGTCGGTCATTTCGACCCCCAGCGCCGTCAGCCCCAGCCCGTCGGTATAGGGTTTGCGGCCGGTCGCGACGAGGACGGTTTCCGCCTCGACCTCGTGTTCGCTGTCGTCCTTGCGCAGCTTGTAGGTGACTTTCGCCTTGGATTTCGAGGTCTCGACCTTCTGGACCGCGGCGCCCATGGTGAATTCAAGCCCTTGTTTTTTCAGCATGCGCTGGAAGGTTTTCTGCACCTCGCCATCCATGCCGGGGGTGATGACATCGAGGAATTCGATCACCTTCACCTCGGTGCCGAGGCGGGCATAGACCGAGCCCAGTTCCAGCCCGATGACGCCTGCGCCGATCACCACCATGGATTTCGGCACCTTGGGCAACTCCAGCGCGCCGGTGGAGGTGACGACGATCTTTTCGTCGATCTCGACGCCGGGCAGCGACGATGGGACAGAGCCGCTGGCGATGATGATGTTCTTGGCCTCGTGCACCTCGTCGCCGACCTGGACCTTGCCCGCGGCGGGGATCGACCCCCAGCCCTTGAGCCAGTCGATCTTGTTCTTCTTGAACAGGAATTCGATGCCCTTGGTGTTGCCGTCGATGACGCTGTCCTTGTAGGCCAGCATCTGTTTCCAGTCGACCTTGGGCTTGCCGACGTTCAGACCCATGGTGGCGAAGTTGTGCTCTGCCTCGTGCAGCTGGTGGCTGGCGTGCAGGAGCGCCTTGGACGGGATGCAGCCGACGTTCAGGCAGGTACCGCCGAGGGTTTCACGGCCTTCGACGCAGGCGGTTTTCAGGCCAAGCTGGGCGCAGCGGATGGCGGCGACATAGCCACCGGGGCCCGCGCCGATCACGATCACATCATATTGGGCCATGTCAGGTCTCCTTTGGAAAATTCGGGGGCGGAACGCATGCACAAACCCTGCACATCCCATGCATACGCGGTGTGGGTTTCCGGGCGGGGCGGGGGGCCAGCCCCCCGTCGCCTGCGGCGCCGTCCCCCGGAGTATTTGTGGAAAGATGAAAGGTCATGTCAGCGCCTTGACCAGCATGACGACGGTGGCGCCGAAGCCCACGGCCCAGATCAGCGAGCGCCCCGGCGTCCAGCCCCAGACATAGGCGGGCAGGTAGAGCACGCGGGCGGCGAGATAGGCATAGGACAGCAGCGCGGTGAGCGGCGTGGCCTGATCGGAATAGGTGGTCACCAGCGCGGCGATGGCGAAGAGGATCAGGCTTTCGAAATGGTTGGTGAGCGCGCGTTGCAGCCGCCCGGCCTTACCGCTGAGCTGGCGCGGTTCGTCGCGCGGGGAGAGGGCGTATTTCGACCCCACCTGCATCTGCGCGGTGACGGAGTAGAGCGCGAAATGCACCACCTGCCAGAGCGCGGCGAGGGTGAGGATGGTGAGTTCGGGGGTCATGTTTCGCCTGTGCCTGCGTAGGATGCCATCAGCGTCTCTGCCTTCGTGGTCTGTTTCTGAGTCAGCAGCGTGTTTCCGGTATCCGCCAGGGCGTCGGACAGGAGGCGATATTCGGTGTCATCGAGGATCCGCCCCCGCGCCAGGATGGCCTTGATCGCGGCATCAGGGCGCCCGGCGTCATCGAAGAAGTCGCGGCCGGTGCGCGCGCTGTAGCGGTCGAGGAAGCGGCGCCCGGAGGAAGCGTTTTCGCTGAGCGCGACCATCACGCCGGTGCTGATGTCGTTGAGTCCCTCGCGCACGCCGGACAGGATCGTGGAGGCTGTGGCCGTTCCGGCGTCATGCCACCCCAGCATCTGATCGCGGGTGATGATCAGATGCCGGGTCTTCTGGAAGTCAGGGTCCAGGTCGCATTGGATATCGCACGCCGTCTCGAATACGCCGCTCAGGCGGTGGAATTCCGCCAGCAACTCTTCCTTGGTCCGGCGTGCCATTCCAAGCGCCCTTACAGATCCATCAGCAACCGGCGCGGATCTTCCAGCGCCTCTTTCACGCGGACGAGGAAGGTCACGGCGCCCTTGCCGTCGACGATGCGGTGGTCGTAGCTGAGGGCGAGGTACATCATCGGGCGGATCTCGATCTTGCCGTTCACCACCATCGGGCGGTCCTGGATCTTGTGCATGCCGAGGATGCCGGACTGCGGGGGATTCAGGATCGGCGAGGACATCAGCGAGCCGTAGACGCCGCCGTTCGAGATGGTGAAGGTGCCGCCCTGCATTTCCGCCATGGACAGCTTGCCGTCACGGGCGCGGCGGCCTTTTTCCCCGATTTCCTTTTCGATCTCGGCAAAGCTTTTGCGGTCGACGTCGCGGATTACCGGCACGACGAGGCCCTGCGGGGTGCCCGCGGCGATGCCCATGTGCACGAAGTTCTTGTAGACGATGTCGGTGCCGTCGATTTCGGCGTTGACCTCGGGGACCTCTTTCAAGGCGTGCACGCAGGCCTTGGTGAAGAAGGACATGAAGCCCATGCGCACGCCGTGCTTCTTTTCGAACTCGGTCTTGTAGGTGTTGCGCAGGTCCATGACCGCGCCCATGTCGACCTCGTTATAGGTGGTCAGGATGGCGGCGGTGTTCTGCGCGTCCTTGAGGCGGCGGGCGATGGTCTGGCGCAGGCGGGTCATCTTGACCCGTTCCTCGCGCGCGGCGTCTTCGGCGGCGACGGGCGCGCGGGGGGCCGCTGCGGGGGCGGCGGCCGGGGCCGGTTTGGCGGCGGCGGCCACGGCGGCGCTGACGTCGGATTTCATGATCCGGCCATCGCGGCCAGTGCCGGTGACCTGATCGCGGCTGATCCCGGCCTCTGCCATCGCCCTCTTGGCGGCGGGGGCGTCTTCGACATCCTTCGCGCCGCCAGTCGACGGGGCGGGGGCCGGGGCCTCTGCCGTCTTGGCGGGGGCGGCGCCGGAGCCCGAGACCACGGCGAGCTTGCCGCCCGCGTTCACGCTGCTGCCCTCGGTCGCGACGATTTCCACCAGCGTGCCGGCGGCGGGGCTGGGCACCTCGACCGAGACCTTGTCGGTTTCCAGTTCGCACAGCATTTCGTCCTGCGCGACGGTGTCGCCGACCTTCTTGAACCAGGTCGAAACGGTGGCTTCGGTCACCGATTCACCCAGCGTGGGCACCATCACGTCGGTGGTCTCCGCGGGTTCGGGGGCGGCGGCTTCGGCCTTGGGGGCGGCGGGGGCGGCGGCTGCGCCTTCGGCCAGGGTGGCCAGCAGGGCGTTCACGCCGACGGTTTCCCCTTCCTTGGCGACGATATCGGCCAGGGTGCCGGCGGCGGGGCTGGGGACCTCGACGGTCACCTTGTCGGTTTCCAGTTCGCACAGCATTTCGTCGACGGCCACGGCATCGCCGGGCTTCTTGAACCAGGTGGCCACCGTGGCTTCGGTCACGGATTCGCCGAGGGTGGGGACACGGACTTCGGTCGTCATTGGGTTAGTTCCCTTCGATTGTCAGCGCTTCGTCGACGAGCGCGGCTTGCTGTGCTTTGTGGGCGCTGGCCAGGCCGGTTGCGGGCGAGGCCGAGGTGGCGCGGCCCACGTAACGCGGGCGCGGGTGGGTGGCCTTGATCCGGCCAAGAACCCATTCGATGTTGGATTCGATAAAGGTCCAGGCGCCCTGGTTCTTCGGCTCTTCCTGGCACCAGACCATTTCGGCCTGCGGGAAGCGTTCCAGTTCCTTGACCAGCGACAGCGCCGGGAAGGGGTAGAACTGTTCGATCCGCAGCAGGTAGACATCGTCGATGCCCCGGGCGTCGCGTTCTTCCAGCAGGTCGTAATAGACCTTGCCGGAACACATCACCACGCGCTTGATCTTGTCGTCGGGGACAAGGGCGGTTTCGGAATGGCCTTTCTGCGCGTCGTCCCAAAGGACGCGGTGGAAGGACGATCCGGTGGTGAAATCCTCGACATCGGAAACGCAAAGCTTGTGGCGCAACAGCGATTTCGGCGTCATCAGCACCAGCGGCTTGCGGAAGCTGCGGTGCAGCTGGCGGCGCAGGATGTGGAAATAGTTCGCCGGGGTCGAGCAGTTGGCGACGATCCAGTTGTCCTGGCCGCACATCTGCAGGAACCGTTCCAGGCGGGCGGAGGAGTGTTCCGGGCCCTGGCCTTCGAAACCGTGCGGCAGCAGGCAGACGAGGCCCGACATCCGCAGCCATTTCGATTCACCCGAGCTGATGAACTGGTCGAACATGATCTGCGCGCCGTTGGCGAAATCGCCGAACTGCGCTTCCCACAGGGTCAGGGCGTTGGGTTCGGCCAGCGAGTAGCCGTATTCGAAGCCCAGCACCGCGTATTCCGACAGGGCGCTGTCGATGACTTCGAACCGGCCCTGGCCTTCGCGGATGTGGTTCAGTGGGTAATAGCGTTCTTCGTCGTTCTGGTTGACGATGCCGGAATGGCGCTGAGAGAAGGTGCCACGGGTGGAATCCTGCCCGGCCAGACGCACCGGGTAGCCTTCGGTCAGCAGCGAGCCAAAGGCCAGCGCTTCGCCGGTGGCCCAGTCAAAGCCCTTGCCGGACTGGAACATGGCGCTGCGGGTTTCCAGCAGGCGGGCCACGGTCTTGTGCACCGGGAAGCCTTCGGGAACCGTCGTCAGCGCGGTGCCGATTTCGGCCAGGGTTTCGGGCTTGATCGCGGTTTCGCCGCGCTGGTAGTCGCCCGCTTTCAGCTTGTCGAGGTGGCTCCAGCGGCCATCCAGCCAATCGGCCTTGTTCGGCTTGAAGGTCCGGCCGGCCTCGAATTCCTCGTTCAGGTGGGCCTGGAACGCGGCTTTCATGTCCTCGATCTCGCCCTCGGGGATCAGCCCGTCCTTGACCAGACGTTCGGTGTACAGCGCGAGCGTCGTCTTGTGACCCTTGATCTTGTTGTACATGATCGGGTTGGTGAACATCGGCTCGTCGCCTTCGTTGTGACCGAAGCGGCGATAGCAGAAGATGTCGATGACCACGTCCTTGTTGAACTTCTGGCGGAATTCGGTTGCCACCTTGGCGGCGTGGACCACCGCCTCGGGGTCGTCGCCGTTGACGTGGAAGATCGGCGCCTCGACCACCAGCGCGTTGTCGGTGGGATATGGCGAGGAGCGTGAGAAGTGCGGCGCGGTGGTGAACCCGATCTGGTTGTTCACCACGACGTGGATGGTGCCGCCGGTGCGGTGGCCTTTCAGGCCCGACAAGGCGAAACATTCCGCCACGACGCCCTGGCCTGCAAAGGCCGCGTCGCCGTGCAGCAAAACCGGCAGCACCGCCTTGCGCTCGGGATCGTTCAACTGGTCCTGCTTGGCGCGGACCTTGCCCAGGACCACCGGGTTCACGGCTTCGAGGTGCGAGGGGTTCGCGGTCAGCGACAGGTGCACGCGGTTGCCGTCGAATTCGCGGTCGGACGAGGCACCGAGGTGGTATTTCACGTCGCCCGAACCATCGACGTCTTCAGGCTTGAAGCTGCCGCCCTGGAATTCGTTGAAGATGGCGCGATAGGGCTTGGCCATCACATTGGCGAGGATGTTCAGACGGCCACGGTGCGGCATGCCGATGACGATTTCCTTCACCCCGAGCGCGCCGCCGCGCTTGATGATCTGTTCCATCGCGGGGATCAGGCTTTCGCCGCCGTCCAGACCGAAGCGCTTGGTGCCCATGTACTTGACGTGCAGGAATTTCTCGAAGCCCTCGGCCTCGACCATCTTGTTCAGGATGGCCTTGCGGCCCTCGCGGGTGAACTTGACTTCCTTGCCGTAGCCTTCGATCCGTTCCTTCAGCCAGGTGGCCTGTTCCGGGTCGGAAATGTGCATGTATTGCAGCGCGAAAGTGCCGCAATAGGTGCGTTTGACGATGTCGAGGATCTGGCGGATCGACGCGATCTGAAGACCCAGGACGTTGTCGATGAAGATCGGGCGATCCATGTCGGCATCGGTGAAGCCGTAAGCCTTGGGGTCAAGCTCTGGGTGGTGGGACTGGCCGTGCAGGCCCAGCGGGTCGAGGTCGGCCGCCAGGTGGCCGCGGATCCGGTAGGCCCGGATCAGCATCAGCGCGCGGATCGAATCCAGCACGGCGCGCTGCACCTGGTCGTCGGTCAGGGTTACGCCCTTGGCTTCGGCCTTGGCCTTGATCTTGTCGGCGGCGCCCTTGGTTTCAGCCGGAGCGACGGGCAGCGGCCAGTCGCCGGTCAGGGCGGCGGTCAGGTCGTCGGACGGCATCGGCGGCCAGTCGCGGCGCGCCCAGGACGGGCCGCTGGCCTCTTTCTTGACATCGGTTTCTTCGTCGCCGAGCTGGCGGAAAAAGTCCTGCCAGCTTTCATCGACCGCGGACGGGTCGGCGGCGTAACGCGCATACATCTGTTCAAGGTATTCCGCGTTGTGCCCCTGCATGAAGGACGACGCCTTGAAAATATCGTTGGGGCTTTGATCGGTCATTGGGGCACCTCGTTGGGGTTGGGACCGTCTGCGTTGGGACCGGGGTGAAATGCGGTGGTTCGCGAAGTGAAAGCTGTGTCGGATGTGGGGACTGCGCGGCAATCGGCAAGTGCGCAACGCCAAACGCCCGCACGGCCCGTGGCAGGGTGCGGTGCCATTCCGGCGGTTGTCCGGCTTGCGAACACGCTTGTCTCTCCCATCGAAAGCGTCGGGAAAGCGGGTTTGGGCAACCCGCTGTCGCGGCGCTTTGCTGTGCTGCGATCCACGGGCGCGGCCCGCAGTCGGGGCAGGGCGGGTCAGAAACCCGCCCTGCCGATGTTTCAGCCGATTGCCTTCAGCACGGCTTCGCCCAGGGTTGCGGGGCTGTCGGCCACCACGATACCGGCGGATTTCATCGCTTCGATCTTGGACTCTGCGTCGCCCTGACCGCCCGAGACGATGGCGCCCGCGTGGCCCATGCGGCGGCCCGGAGGGGCGGTGCGGCCGGCGATGAAACCGGCGGTTGGCTTCCAGCGGCCCTTTTTCTTTTCGTCGGCCAGGAATTGCGCGGCTTCTTCTTCGGCGGTGCCGCCGATTTCACCGATCATGATGATCGACTGGGTTTCCGGGTCGGCCAGGAACATTTCCAGCACGTCGATGTGTTCGGTGCCCTTGATCGGGTCACCGCCGATGCCCACGGCCGAGGACTGGCCCAGACCGATGTCGGAGGTCTGCTTGACCGCCTCATACGTCAGGGTGCCGGAACGCGACACCACGCCCACGCTGCCGCGCTTGTGGATGTGGCCGGGCATGATGCCGATCTTGCAGGCGTCGGGCGTAATGACACCGGGGCAGTTCGGGCCGATCAGGCGGCTGGAGGAGGTTTCCAGCGCGCGCTTGACCTTCATCATGTCCAGAACCGGGATGCCTTCGGTGATGCAGACGATCAACTCCATCTCGGCGTCGATCGCTTCGAGGATCGAATCCGCGGCGAAGGGCGGCGGCACGTAGATGACGGAGGCGTTGGCCTCGGTCATGTGCTTGGCTTCATGCACCGAGTTGAAGACCGGCAGGCCCAGATGTTCCATGCCACCCTTGCCGGGGGTCACGCCGCCGACCATCTTGGTGCCATAGGCGATGGCCTGTTCCGAATGGAAGGTGCCCTGGCTTCCGGTGAAACCCTGACAGATGACTTTGGTGTTTTCGTCTACGAGGACTGCCATTTCGGTGGCTCCTATGTCGATTTGGGGAGGGTGGGTCAGTCCATGACCCACCACGTCATTCCGAGGGTCAGAAGGTCAGCCCTTCACCGCCTTCACGATCTTTTCGGCACCGTCCGACAGGTTGTCGGCGGCGATCACGTTCAGGCCGGACGTGGCGATGATTTCCTTGCCCTTCTCGACGTTGGTGCCTTCCAGGCGGACGACCAGCGGAACCTGAAGGCCCACTTCCTTGACCGCGGCGATCACGCCCTCGGCGATGACGTCGCAGCGCATGATGCCGCCGAAGATGTTGACCAGGATGCCTTTGACGTTGGGGTCAGAGGTGATGATCTTGAACGCCTCGGTGACCTTTTCCTTGGTCGCGCCGCCGCCCACGTCCAGGAAGTTGGCCGGCTCGGCACCGTAAAGCTTGATGATGTCCATCGTCGCCATGGCCAGGCCCGCGCCGTTCACCATGCAACCGATTTCACCGTCCAGCGCGATGTAGTTCAGATCGTATTTCGACGCTTCGAGTTCCTTGGGGTCTTCTTCGGTCACGTCGCGCAATTCGGCGATGTCGGCGTGGCGGTAGATCGCGTTGCCGTCGAAACCCATCTTGGCATCGAGGCATTTCAGGTCGCCCGCGTCGGTGACGATCAGCGGGTTGATTTCCAGCATCTCCATGTCTTTTTCGACGAAGAGCTTGTAGAGCGTGCCCATCAGCTGGACGCATTGTTTGACCTGCTTGCCTTCCAGCCCAAGGTTGAAGGCGATGCGGCGGCCGTGGAAGGGCTGGTAGCCGGTGGCCGGATCGACCGAAAAGGACAGGATCTTTTCCGGGGTGCTTTCGGCGACTTCCTCGATGTCCATGCCACCTTCGGTCGAGGCGACGAACGAGATGCGGCTGGTCTGGCGGTCCACCAGAAGGGCTAGGTACATCTCGGTTTCGATGCCCGAACCATCCTCGATATAGATGCGGTTGACCTGCTTGCCGGCGGGGCCGGTCTGCTTGGTCACCAGCGTGCGGCCCAGCATCTTCTTGGCTTCCTGCGCGGCCTCTTCGACCGACTTGGCCAGACGCACGCCGCCCTTGTCCCCGGCGTCGGCTTCCTTGAAGGAGCCCTTGCCGCGACCGCCCGCGTGTATCTGCGCCTTGACGACCCAGAGCGGCCCGTCCAGTTCGCCCGCCGCGGTCTTGGCCTCTTCGGCCTTGAGCACGACCCGGCCGTCGGACACCGGCGCACCGTAGCTGCGCAGAAGGGCCTTGGCCTGATATTCGTGGATGTTCATGGATCAACTGTCCCGTTTGGCTGCGAATTTTGGCTGTATAGGCACAGGCGAGAGCCATTTCTCAAGATTTATTTCTGGGCAGTTGGCGAAAGGCGGAAAAATCCGACATTTGTGATCACAGCTTGGAAATGCGTGATCACAAAAAATCAGAACTGTGGCGTCGCGACTCAGAACGGTGTTGGAACAGGGGTGGCGACAAACAGGATCTGGCCGCGTGGCAACAGGTCCGGCGCGGTCCGCACATCAAAGCCCGCCGCCCGGATCGCGGGCAGCACGTCGGACAGGCGACGGTGATAGGGCGGGCGGACGTCATGGGTGACGACGCCGTCGGGCTGGCGGCAGGGGGTGCCGGGGGGGTGATCGTCGGGCGCAAGGAACAGGGTGACAAGCAGTTTGCGCAAACGCGGGAAGGCCGCGCGGATGCGGGCCAGCGCGGGGGGCAGGCGGTCTGCGGGAAGGTGGGTAAAGACGGCGAAACAGATCGCCATGTCGATATCGCCGGGCACGCCGGGAAAGGCGAAATCGGCATCCTCGACAAGGTGATCGGCGGGCAGGCGGGCGGGGTCTGCCAGTTCCAGAGCGCGCCCGCGCGACATCAGCGCACCGCTGGCGTCGGTTGCCCAGTAGTTGCCGGGGGCGAGGTAGGGCACCGCCTTGCACCCCAACCGCAGCGATCCGGCGCCGATATCCAGCAGCCGGTCGTCCGGTTGCAAGCCTTCGCGCAGGAGGGCCGCCATCTGCACGCGCCCGGTTTCCTCCCAGCGCCCGCCGACGATGTCGCGGTGCCGCCCCTTGGCCAGCGCCGTGTCATAGAACCCCGGCGCGAGGTAGGGCGAAACCGGGCGTTCAGCCACCGGCACGCCGCAGGATCGACAGGCACAGGTCGGTGGCCAGCGCCATGTCCTGCACCGACACCCATTCCAGCGGGCCGTGAATGTTCTGCATCCCGGTGAACAGGTTCGGGCACGGCACCCCCATTTCCGTCAGGCGCGAGCCATCGGTGCCGCCCCGGATCGGGACCGACACCGGCTCTACCCCCAGTTCGCGGGCGGCGTTGCGGGCCAGGTCCACGGGCGTCATGTCGGTTTCCAGCCAATAGCGCATGTTGCGGTATTGCGAGGTGATCGTGCAGGTGATTTCGGCCCGCGGTTCGGTGGCGGCGACCGCGTCGCAAACCTGACGCAGCAGCGCGCCCTTGGCTTCGAGCCCGTCCAGTTCGAAATCGCGCAGGATGAATTTCAGCCGCATCTCGGACGAGCCGCCGTTCATGTCGGTCAGGTGGATGAAGCCATCGCGGTCGTCGGTGGTTTCCGGGGTCAGGGTGACATGCGGCAGGGTCATCACGATCTTTGACGCCAGATGCGCGGCGTTCACCAGCTTGTCCTTGGCCAGGCCGGGGTGGATCGACACGCCCTTGACCATAACCACGGCGCCATCGGCGGAAAAGCTTTCGTATTCGATTTCCCCCACCGCGCCGCCGTCGAACGTATAGGCGAAATCGGCGCCAAGGTCGGCGGGCAGGCGGGCATCGACGCCGCGGCCGATTTCTTCGTCCGGGGTGAAGGCGACACGCATCGTCGGGCGGGGAATATCGGGGTTTTGCAGCAGGTGGCGCGCGGCTGTCATGATGATCGCGACGCCGGCCTTGTCGTCGGCCCCCAGAAGGGTCAGGCCCGAGGCGGTGACGATGTCATGGCCCAGTTTTTCCGCGAGATAGGGAAATTCCTCGGGCGTCAGGGTCAGTTCGGGATCGTCGGGAAAGGTGATCGCGCCGCCGTTGTAGCCCTTGATGACGCGGGGTTTCACGCCGGTGGCGTTGAACTGCGGCGCGGTGTCGACATGGGCCAGGAACCCCACGGTCGGCCCCGGAACGGTGCCCGGGATCGTCGCGATGACGGTGCCGTAGTCGGTTTTCACCACATCCTGCGCGCCGATTTCTTCCAGTTCCGATTTCAGCAGATCCAGAAGCGCGTGCTGAATCGCTGTGGACGGAGCGCTGGGGCTGTCGGCATCGGACTGGCTGTCGATGGCGGCATAGCGGACAAGACGGGTTTCGAGTTCGGAATTGAAGTCGGACATGGGGCCTCCGGTCGTTTGCGCGGATCAGGCCCCCGGGGCGGGGCGGTGTCAAGGTGAGGACATGCAAAAAGGGCGCCCGACGGGGCGCCCTCTCGCATTCTTGTGCCGCGTTGGAAATCAGGCCAGCGAGGGATCGATTTCCTTGCAGGCCTTGACCAGGCCCTTCACCGCGTCGACCGACTTGTCGAACATCTCCTGCTCTTCCTTGGTGAGCTTGATGTTCACGATCTTTTCGATGCCGCCGGCGCCGATCACGGTGGGCACGCCCACGTACATGTCGTCGACACCCAGTTCGCCGTCGCAATAGGCGGCGCAGGGCAGCACGCGCTTTTGGTCTTTCAGATAGGCTTCGGCCATTTCGATGGCCGAGGTGGCCGGAGCGTAATAGGCCGAGCCGTTGCCCAGCAGGCCGACGATTTCGGCGCCGCCGTCGCGGGTACGCTGAACGATCGCGTCCATCTTTTCCTGCGTGGTCCAGCCCATTTCGACCAGGTCGGGCAGGGGAATGCCGGCAACGGTCGAGTAGCGGACCGACGGTACCATGGTGTCGCCGTGGCCGCCCAGAACGAAGGCGGTGACGTCTTTCATCGACACGCCGAATTCGACCGACAGGAAGTGGCGGAAGCGGGCGCTGTCCAGAACGCCGGCCATGCCGCAGACCTTGTTCGCGGGCAGGCCCGAGAACTGCTGCAGCGCCCAGACCATCGCATCGAGCGGGTTGGTGATGCAGATGACGAAGGCGTCGGGGGCGTTGGCCTTGATGCCTTCGCCCACGGATTTCATGACCTTCAGGTTGATCCCCAGCAGGTCATCGCGGCTCATGCCCGGCTTGCGCGGCACGCCGGCGGTGACGATGCAGACATCGGCACCGGCGATATCGGCATAGTCGGTGGTGCCTTTCAGCGTGGCGTCGAAGCCTTCCGAGGGACCGGCCTCGGCAATGTCGAGCGCCTTGCCCTGCGGCGTGCCCTCGGCGATGTCGAACAGGACGACGTCGCCCAGTTCTTTCAGTGCTGCAAGGTGGGCAAGGGTGCCACCGATCTGTCCCGCGCCGATCAGGGCGATCTTGGGTCTGGCCATGGATATCTCTCCAGTCCTTCGTGAAATTCGACGATTGCCTAAGCCTTTGTGACGCGCCGCGCAAGGGTGCTGCGCTGCGGCAGCGGGCGCTGTTAGGGCTATCGTTCCCCGTGCGGGCACGATAAAGGCAGTTTAAACGCCAGTTTAGAGGAGCCGGACGTGGAGCTTTTCACCCTGCCTGTTTTTGCCGTGACGATCCCGGCGGTGATCTTCGCGGGCATTTCCAAGGGCGGTTTCGGGTCTGGTGTGGCCTTTGCCAGTTCGTCGATTCTTGCCATTGCGCTGGATCCGGGAATTGCCATCGGGCTGATGCTGCCGCTTTTGATGCTGATCGACGTGACCAGCCTGCCGGCCTATTGGCGCAAGTGGGACTGGGGCGTGGCCAAGGTGCTGTTGTGGGGCGGGATTCCCGGCACGATCCTGGGGGCATTGTTTTATGCCTGGGCCAACCCGGATGCGATCCGGCTGATCATCGGGCTGGTGGCGCTGCTGTTCGTGGCCTGGCAACTGGCGGTGAAATACAAGCTGATCCGGCTGGGGGCAAAGTTCGGCCCGGGCGTCGGGCTTGGGGCGGGTGTCGCGCTGGGCTTTACCAGTTTCGTCAGCCATGCGGGCGGGCCCGCGGCGGCGGTTTACATGCTGGGGCAGGGGATGTCGAAGACCCGTTACCAGGCGACGACTGTGCTGATCTTCTGGGCGGTCAACCTGTTCAAGTCGGGCTTTTACGCCGGGATGGGGATTTTCACGACGCAAACGCTGTTGCTGGGGCTGGCGCTGGCGCCGTTCGCGATCCTGGGTACATGGCTTGGCATCAAGGCCCACAAGATGATCCCGGAACGGGCGTTTTTCGGCGTGACCTATGTGGCGCTGACCCTGACCGGGGCCAAGCTGGTGTGGGATGCGCTGACCTGAGGGTCAGGCATCGTCACCGGGTGTTTTCAGCGCGGCGGTCAGGGTTTCAAACGCCTGTCCGCTGGCGATCAGGCAGGTCAGACCCTGCGCCGTGGTGACGGTGATCGTCCAGCTGCCGGTCCGGGACGAGGCAAAAACCTCCATCATCTGGTTGTTGCTGCCAAGGCCGATGGATTGGCGGGTTTCGCCGTATTTTTCGGCCAGTCGCGCCACGACCTGATCACGCGGGGCGCAGTTTGCCAGAGTTTGGGCAGATGCGGGCGCGGCAAGCACCAAGAGCGCAGCCCCGGTCCGGAAAATCTGTTTCATTGCATCACCACCTTTTTCAACGGTTGAACAAAGGTCCGGAAATCCCCCTGCCGCTGGGTGCCTTGGCCCCACCGGACTGTGCTGTTAGGATGGGCAGACAGAGCTTTCGCGAAGGTTAACGCGGCGGGTGGAGGAGAGATTTCGTCGGGGCGGTTGGCCTGAGTCGCTGCGTCTGGCGCAGCATTTTTCTGCAATGCGGCAATTTCTGCTTGAACTTTTCTAAGAAAAATGCCCCTTTCCGCGCAACATTGTTACGGAGGTCTTCTCATGGACATGCGCGCGCGCCCCTATCGGTCTGTTCTTTATATCCCCGGATCCAAGGACCGGGCGCTGGACAAGGCCCGGGGCCTGGCTGTCGATGCGATCATCTTTGACCTGGAAGACGCGGTGGCGGTCGATGAAAAGCCCGCGGCGCGGGAAACGCTGAAAGCCGCGCTGGCGCAGGGCGGCTATGGCAACCGCGTGCGGATCGTGCGGATCAACGGGCTGGACACCGTCTGGGGTGCCGACGATGCCAAGGCCGCTGCCGGGATGGATTGCGACGCGGTGCTGCTGCCCAAGGTGGAATCGGCGGCGCAACTGGATGCGCTGGCGGCGATCACCGGCGACAAGCCGCTGTGGGCGATGATGGAAACTCCGCGCGGCATGATGAACGCGGCCGAAATCGCCGCGCACCCGAAGCTGGCGGGCATGGTGATGGGCACCAACGACCTGGCGAAGGAATTGCAGTGCCGCTATCGCGACGACCGGCTGCCGATGCTGACGTCGCTTTCGCTGTGCCTGCTGGCAGCCAAGGCCGAGGGGCTGGTGATCGTCGATGGTGTCTATAACGCGTTCAAGGATGCCGAGGGGCTGGCCGCCGAATGCGAACAGGGCCGCGACATGGGGTTTGATGGCAAGACGCTGATCCACCCGGCACAGGTCGAGGTGGCCAATGCCGCCTTTGCGCCCACGGCTGCCGAAATCGACCTAGCACAGCGTCAGATCGCCGCCTTTGAAGAAACCGTGGCCGCAGGTCAGGGCGTGGCCGTGGTCGATGGCAAGATCGTCGAAAATCTGCACGTTGTCACCGCACGTGAAATTCTGGCAAAAGCAGAGGCGATTGCAGCCCTTACCACGGAGTGACCCATGTATAGCCTGATCCTCATCCTTGGCGTCGCCCTGTGGAGCGGCGCCCACCTGTTCAAGCGCATTGCGCCGGAGCGCCGCGCCGCGCTGGGCGACGGGTTCAGGGGGCCGGTATCGCTGATGCTGCTGGCCAGTCTTGTGCTGATGGTGATCGGCTATCGCGGGATGGACGGGGCGTTTTTCTGGGGCCGTCACCCGGCGACGGTGGGGATCAACAACCTGCTGATGCTGGTTTCGGTTTACCTGTTTGCCGCGTCGGGCATGAAGACGGCGATGGGGCAGAAGATGCGCCACCCGATGCTGATCGGGGTCAAGACCTGGGCGCTGGCGCACCTGCTGGTGAACGGCGACGTTGCGTCGTTCATCCTGTTTGGCGGTTTGCTGGCCTGGGCCGTGGTCGAGGTGATCCTGATCAACAAGCAGACCACCTGGGTGAAGCCCGCAACCGTCACCGTCAACGCTCGCAAAGAGGTGATGGCGCTGGTCGGGACGCTGGTCGTCTATGGTGTGGCGGTTGGCATCCACTATTGGCTTGGCTACCCGACGTTTGGATAAGGCCATGAAACTGTATCGTTTTCTGACCGCCGACGACACGTCTGCCTTTTGCCACAAGGTGACCGCCGCCCTGAACAAGGGCTGGGCGCTGCATGGCGATCCGACCTATGCCTTTGACGCGGCCAACGGCGTGATGCGCTGCGGGCAGGCGGTGACCAAAGAGGTCGAGGGCACCTATACCCCTGACACCAAGCTGGGCGAGCACTGAGCCTGCCCCGACGGATCCGACAAGGAAAGACGCAGCATGACCAAGACCAACCCCGGCCGCTTTTTCGAAGACTATGCCATCGGCCAGGTGATCGACCACGCGGTGCCGCGCACGGTTTCCGGCGGCGAGCGGGCGCTGTACCATGCGCTTTATCCAATGCGGCACGCGTTGTATTCGTCGGACGCGTTTGCGCAGTCCTGCGGTCTGCCTGGCAGTCCGCTGGACGATCTGGCGGCGTTTCACGTGGTCTTTGGCAAGACCGTGCCGGACGTGTCGCTGAACGCGGTGGCAAACCTGGGCTATGCCGAAGGCCGCTGGATGACGCCGGTTTATGCCGGGGATACCCTGCGCAGCACGTCCGAGGTGATCGGGCTGAAGCAGAATTCCAATGGCAAGACCGGGGTGGTCTATGTCCGCACGCGCGGTCTGAACCAGCGCGACGAAGTGGTGATGGAATATTGCCGCTGGGTGATGGTGCGGAAAAACAACCTGGATGCGCCCGCACCAGAGGCGGTGGTGCCCGAGCTGAAGAAGGTGCTGACGGTTGCTGATCTGACCCTGCCCGAGCGGCTGGATTTCACCGGCTATGACTTTACCCTTGCGGGCGAGCCACACCGCTGGGGCGACTATGAGGTCGGAGAGCAGATCGACCACGTCGATGGCGTGACGATCGAGGAAGCCGAACACATGATGGCGACGCGGCTTTGGCAGAACACCGCCAAGGTGCATTTCGATGCCACGTTCCGCCCCGATGGCCAGAGGCTGATCTATGGCGGGCATGTGATTTCGATGGCCCGCGCGCTGTCGTTCAACGGTCTGGCGAATGCGCAGATGATCGTTGGCCTGAACGCCGGGGCCCATGCCAACCCGTGTTTTTCGGGGGATACGATCAAGGCCTGGTCCGAGGTGCTGGACAAGGCCGACACCGGTCTGCCCGGCGTCGGCGCGATCCGGCTGCGGCTGGTGGCGACGAAGGGCAGCGCACCCTTTGCCCTGAAAAGCGCGGACGGCAAGTACCTGCCCGAGGTTTTGTTGGATCTCGACTACTGGGCGCTGATGCCGAAATGACCTGATACAACTTTTTCGCGATATTATTGCCCTGACGCGATGTGACGCCACACTTCTGTCCCAATTCGATTCCAACGTAGGCTTAACGTAGCGTTAACTAACGTTATACGAGAGCGGGAAGCGGACGATGACACAAGCGTTGATCACATTCTATTCTTTGACGGCAGCAGCATTTGCTGCAATCGCGCTGGCGAACCCCGCGCTGAGAGAACAGATGATCGCGGGTATCGGCGTCTATGATGCCAACGACTCGCGGATCCTGACCCGTATTTGCACGCTGTGCCGGATGCTCATCAGCGCGGTGATGATGGCGGCAGCGGTTTATATCGGGGTGATCGCGCTGATCGCATTGGCCGAAGGAACCTATTGGGCGGTTTACGTTGTGGCATCGTTGGGCGTGATCGTTGGTGGCGGTGTGACCTCTGCCGGGTTTCGGGCGGAACGGGTTTCGGGGATGCGCACGCCCTGGCGCGCGGCGCTGGCGCTGACCACGATGCTGCCGCTGTCGGTGATTGTCGCGACCGCCTAGTTCCGGACCTTTTTTGTCAGATTTGCGCAGCGGCGCGGGCGCCTTCCCGGGGTCTGCGCCGAATTGATTCTGTTAGCGTCCAAGCTGTGATCACGCAGTCGGGAACTGTGATCACAAACGCGAATTTTCCGCAGCTATAGCGTGGAAATCCTGATTTTTCCGCAGCCTGACCCGTGACAGCAATGTAAAAAGCAATAAAAGGACCGCAGGGTAACCGAAAGGACAGACACATGGCCGATGTCAAAAAGGTGGAACGCCCGCTTTCGCCGCATCTGCAAATCTATCGCTGGCAGATCCCGATGCTCACCTCAATCCTGACGCGCATCACCGGCAACGGTCTGATCGTCGGCGCGCTGCTGGTGGTTTGGTGGCTTTTGGCGGCGGCGACCTCTCCAGAGTATTTTGCCATTGCCGACGGCGTGCTGCGCAGCTGGTTCGGTGATCTGGTGCTGGCGCTGTCGATGTGGGCGCTGTGGTATCACTACCTCGCCGGTATTCGCCATTTCATCTATGACGCGGGCAAGGGCATGGACATTCCCACCGCCGAGAAGCTGGGCCTGGCCTGCATCATCGGCTCGGTCGTCCTGACCGTCCTGACCCTGATCATCATCTGAGGAGGCCGCCATGCGTTACCTGACCGCCCGTAAACGCGCCGAAGGCAAGGGTGCCGCCCATTCCGGGACAGAGCATCACTGGTACATGACCGTCAGCGGCGTTGGCCTTGCGCTGATCGTGCCGACCTTCCTTTACGTCTTTGGCACCGCCCTTGGCGGCACCTACGAAGAGGTGCAGGCCACCTTCGCCCGCCCGATCCCGGCGATCCTGACCGGGCTGGTGCTGTTCGTCGGCTTGCAGCATTTCCGCAAGGGCGCCCAGATCATGATCGAGGACTACGCCCGCGGCATGACCCGCAAGTTCCTGGTCATCGGCACCATCGCGCTGACCTACGGGTTGACGGCCACCGGTCTGTTCGCCCTGGCCAAACTCGCGCTTTAAGACATCGGAGACGCCAAGATGGCTGCATACGAATACGAAACGCACGAATACGATGTCGTGGTTGTGGGCGCCGGTGGCGCTGGCCTGCGCGCGACGCTGGGCATGGCAGAACAGGGGCTGCGCACCGCTTGCGTGACCAAGGTGTTCCCGACCCGGTCGCACACCGTCGCGGCACAGGGCGGCATCGCGGCCAGCCTTGCCAACATGGGGCCGGACAACTGGCAATGGCACATGTACGACACCGTCAAGGGGTCGGACTGGCTGGGCGATACCGATGCGATGGAATACCTTGCGCGTGAAGCGCCCAAGGCGGTTTACGAACTGGAACATTACGGCGTGCCGTTTTCGCGCACCGAGGAAGGCAAGATTTATCAGCGTCCGTTCGGTGGCCACACCACCGAATTTGGCGAAGGCCCGCCGGTGCAGCGCACCTGCGCCGCAGCCGACCGGACCGGCCACGCCATTCTGCACACGCTTTATGGCCAGTCGCTGAAGAACAACGCCGAATTCTACATCGAGTATTTCGCCATAGACTTGGTGATGGGCGACGACGGCACCTGCCAGGGTGTGGTCTGCTGGAAGCTGGACGATGGCACGTTCCACGTGTTCAACGCCAAGATGGTCGTGCTGGCCACCGGCGGCTATGGCCGCGCCTATTTCAGTGCCACCAGCGCGCACACCTGCACCGGCGACGGTGGCGGCATGGTGGCCCGCGCGGGCCTGCCGTTGCAGGACATGGAATTCGTGCAGTTCCACCCCACCGGCATCTACGGCTCTGGCTGTCTGATCACCGAAGGGGCACGGGGCGAAGGCGGATACCTGACCAACTCTGAAGGCGAACGGTTCATGGAGCGCTATGCGCCCACCTACAAGGACCTGGCGCCGCGTGACTATGTCAGCCGGTCCATGACGATGGAAATCCGCGAAGGGCGCGGGGTCGGCGAACATGGCGACCACATCCACCTGAACCTGTCGCACCTGCCGGCCGAAGCGCTGCACGAGCGCCTGCCGGGGATTTCGGAATCGGCCAAGATCTTTGCCGGCGTCGACGTGACCAAAGAGCCGATCCCGGTTCTGCCGACCGTGCACTACAACATGGGCGGTATCCCGACGAATTATTGGGGCGAGGTGCTGAACCCCACCGCCGACAACCCGACCGCGGTTGTGCCCGGCCTGATGGCCGTGGGCGAAGCGGGCTGTGCGTCGGTGCACGGGGCAAACCGGCTTGGGTCCAACTCGTTGATCGACCTGGTGGTCTTTGGCCGTGCCGCCGCGATCCGCGCCGGTCAGGTCGTGGACCGCGCCAAGGGCAACCCGGTGCTGAACCAGGCCTCAGTCGACAAGGCGTTCGATCGGTTCGACGCGGTGCGCAACGCCAAGGGCGAAACCCCGACGGCGGAACTGCGTCTGGAAATGCAGCGCACCATGCAGGCCGATGCCGCGGTGTTCCGCACCTCCAAGACATTGGCCGAAGGCGTCGAGAAGATGACCGCGATTGCGGCCAAGATGGATGACCTCAAGGTCACCGACCGGTCGCTGATCTGGAACAGCGACCTGATGGAGACGCTGGAACTGACCAACCTGATGCCGAACGCCCTGGCCACCATCGTCGGCGCAGAGGCGCGCAAGGAATCCCGCGGTGCGCATGCGCACGAGGATTTCACCTCGCGCGACGACGAGAACTGGCGCGTGCACACCGTGGCGCGGGTCGAGGGCAGCAGCGTCGCGCTGTCCTATCGCCCGGTCATCACCGATCCGCTGACCACAGAGGACGAGGGCGGCATCAGCCTGAAGACCATCGCGCCCAAGGCGCGGACATTCTGATGCGCGCCGTCGCGGTCCTGTCCTTGTGCGCGCTGACCGCCTGCACCGCCGCGAATGACGCGGCGGATGCACTGGCGCGCGACCGGGCCAAGACCGTGGTCAACGGTGTGGTGGCCGACCGCTTTCCGGGTGTGAACGCGGCCCCCGTCACCGATTGCATCATCGACAATGCCAGCGCGTCCGAGATCCTCTCGGTCGCATCCGCTTCGGTCACGGGCGTGACCGAAGATACCGTTGAAACCGTCGTCACCATCGCACAGCGGCCCGATACCGTATCCTGCATCGCGGGCAACGGTCTGGCCTTGCTGTCGCTCTAAGGAGAGAGAAATGGTTCAGTTTTCCCTGCCGAAGAATTCGAAAATCCGCACCGGCAAGACCTGGCCCAAGCCGGCGGGTGCCACCAACGTGCGGGCCTTCCGCATCTATCGCTGGGACCCCGACACCGGGGAAAACCCGCGGGTCGATACCTATTTCCTGGACATGGACAAATGCGGTCCGATGGTTCTGGACGCGCTGATCAAGATCAAGAACGAGATCGACCCGACCCTGACCTTCCGCCGGTCCTGCCGCGAGGGCATCTGCGGGTCCTGCGCGATGAACATCGACGGGATCAACACGCTGGCCTGTATCTATGGCCTGGACGAGATCAAGGGCGACGTGAAGATCTATCCGCTGCCGCACATGCCGGTGGTCAAGGACCTGATCCCCGACCTGACCCATTTCTATGCCCAGCACGCCAGCATCATGCCGTGGCTGGAAACCAAGACCAACCGCCCCGCGAAAGAGTGGAAGCAGTCGATCGAGGATCGCAAGAAACTGGACGGTCTTTATGAATGCGTGATGTGCGCATCTTGCAGCACGTCCTGCCCCAGCTACTGGTGGAATTCCGACCGCTATCTTGGTCCGGCGGCGCTGCTGCACGCCTATCGCTGGATCATCGATTCCCGCGACGAGGCCACGGGCGAACGTCTGGACGGGCTGGAAGACCCGTTCAAACTGTACCGCTGCCACACCATCATGAACTGCACCAAGACCTGTCCCAAGGGTCTGAACCCCGCCAAGGCGATTGCAGAGATCAAGAAGATGATGGTGGATCGTCAGGTCTGAGCCTGAACGGATTAGGTGAAGACCGGGATCGGTGGTATTTTTCCCTTGTAACGAGGGAGGCCACCGATGCCCAAGACGATTTCCCTTCTGATCGGAACCACCAAAGGTGCGTTCCTTTTGTCCGCGGACCCTGACCGGCAAGATTGGCAGCTGAGCGGGCCGCATTGCGACGGCTGGTCGATCAACCACATGGCGGGCGATCCGGCCACCGGCACGCTGGCTGCCGGGGGCGGCGGCGAATGGCCCGGCGCGGGGGTCTGGATTTCAAGGGACGACGGGCAAAGCTGGACGCTGTCAAAGCTGTCCCGGGGGACCATCGACGACTGGGCCTCGAATGATGCAGAGCTTGCCAGGTTCATGAACTGGCAGGACATTCCCGCACCGTTCGACGGTTTGAAGGCGATCTGGGCGGTGGCCTATGCCCATGGCACGCTTTGGGCCGGGGCCGATCCGGGCCTGTTGCTGCGCAGCGACGACCACGGCACCAGTTGGCAGATGGTGGACGGGCTGAACCAGCATGACAGCCGCGACACCTGGATGCCGGGGGCGGCGGGGCTGGTGGTGCACACCATTGTCAGCGACCCGGATGATCCGGCCCGACTGTGGGCGGCCATTTCCGCGGCGGGGGTCTTTGCCAGCGAAGATGGCGGTGTGACATGGGAGCGGCGCAACCGGATATCCAACGTCGGGGCCTGCCAGCACCATTTCCACCCGGCAGCCCCCCGGAATGGTGAAACCGGGCATTGCGTGCACAACGTGGTGCGCGCGCCGGGGCGGGGCGACCTGCTTTATCAGCAAAACCACCACGGGGTGTTTCGCAGCGCGGATGGCGGGCGCAACTGGGATGACATGACCGAGGGGTTGCCGTCGACCTTCGGTTTTCCCATCGCGGTGCACCCGACCGATCCGCAGACGATCTGGACCTTTCCGCTGAACGGCGACACCGAGGGGCGGTTTCCGCCGGGCGCGTCGGCCGCCGTCTGGAAATCGACGGATGGTGGCCAAAGCTGGCAGGATTGCCGCGCAGGTCTGCCGCAATCGGGCTGTTTCTTTACCGTCTTGCGACAGGCGATGACGACCGACAGGCAGTCAAGTCCCGGGGTCTATTTCGGAACGAATTCGGGATCGGTCTTTGCCAGTACCGATGGCGGGGACAATTGGCGGGAAATTGCGCGCCACCTGCCGACCGTGCTGTCGGTCGAGGCGTTCGACCGCGCCTGATGTGCGCCGGGTGCATGGCGTCTATGCGGAAATGGCCGCTGTTATCGCTGCCAGCCCGCATAGCTTTCCCGCCAAGGGAGGAGCCAACAGACCGATGAAAAGGCATACCCGATGACACCGAAGTTTCCCCGCAAGGTCGACGCGCAACAGGCGCTGGACTGTCTTGAACAGGCTTGGGCCTATTACACCCCGATGCCGCGCATCGTGACCACGGCCGAGGCGCCCAAGCCCGACCAGGTCTGGCCGGACTATTTCGCCGCCGCCTGAACGCTGCAGACAGGGCACGAAAAAAGGGGCCGTTGTCGCGGCCCCTTTTGTGTTTCTTGTACCCGGATCAGCCCGCGATCATCTCGGACTGGCGGACGATGACCTCGGCCTGCTTGATGCTGGCGATGTCCACCAGTCGGCCCTTGTAGACGGTGGCGCCTTCGCCGCGGGCCTTGGCGTCTTCCATCGCTTGCAGGATCTCGCGCGCTTCGGCCACGGCGGCCTCGGACGGGGTGAAGACCTCGTTGGCCAAGGCGACCTGCTTGGGGTGAATGGCCCATTTGCCAACCATGCCCAGCGTGGCCGACCGCAGCGCCTGCGCGCGGAACCCTTCGTCATCGCTGAAGTCGCCGAACGGGCCGTCCACGGGCAGCACCCCATGGGTGCGGCAGGCGGCGACGATCGCGGCTTGTGCCCAATGCCACGGGTCCGACCAGTGTTTCACGCCGTCGCGCAGCATGTAGTAGTTTTCCTGCGTCCCGCCGATGCCGGTGGTCTGCATGCCCATCGAGGCGGCAAAGTCGGCGGCGCCCAGGCTCATCGCCTGCAGGCGCGGGCTGGCGGCGGCGATTTCCTCGACATGGGCGATTCCGGCGGCGGATTCGATGATCACCTCGAAGCTGATCGGCTTGGTCCGGCCCTTCGCGCGTTCCACGGCGGTGGCCAGCGCATCGACGGCATAGACATCCGCCGCGCAGCCGACCTTGGGGATCATGATCTGGTCCAGGCGGTCGCTGGCCTGTTCCAGCAGGTCGACCACGTCACGGTACCAATAGGGCGTGTCCAGCCCGTTGATCCGCACCGACAGGGTCTTGGTGCCCCAGTCGATATCGCCAATGGCCTGGATGATATTGGCGCGGGCGCTGTCCTTGTCCGACGGCGCGACCGAATCCTCGAGGTCGAGGTTGATCACGTCCGCGGCCGAGGCGGCCATCTTCTCGAAAATCGCGGGGCGAGAGCCGGGGCCAAACAACTGGCACCGGTTCGGGCGTGCAGGCGCGGCAGGCTGGATGCGGAAGGACATCGGGACCTCTTTCTTGTGGTAAGGAAATTTCGTTTCTGCTGGGCGAGGGGTTATTAAATTACGCTGCGCTGCGCAAGTCATTTTCGCAGGTGCAGAAACGCCCCGCATCGCCGGGGGATCAGAACCGTATCCGATCAAAGCAGAACGCGTTTCCCGAAGCGCTGTTGCGCAGGCAGGTGATCTGGTCCCCTAGGTCCGAGGCTGCGGCGATATAGTCGGACGTGGCGGAGTTGCCGTTGATGGTTTGATCGCCGTCCAGGCCAATCACGGTCTTTGCGCCGCTGGGCCACGTAAAGCTCAGCGTCACGACCATCTCTCCGGCGCCGGTGAACCGGGCAGTTTCGACGGCGCGACACGCATCGTTATCCGTCAAGGTGTCATTGGCATCAAAGACGATGCAACGGGTGTTCACGGAACGGCTGTCGCTCCAGACGGTTGCCTCTGCCTGCAAGGCACCGGTACCGTACTCACGGCTGAGGTCGGCAAAGCGCGTCCACGGTGGATAAAAGGCGGCTTGATCAAGGAACATGACCCCGCCACGCGAGAACGAGACCGCCAGGCGACGGTTGTTGTCTGCCAGCGGGTTGGCTTGTGGCCAAATCCCGCCGAAGGTGGCTTCGCAATTCAAGCCGTCTTCGGCAGGGTCGGGATCGGATACGAAACTGGCGGTGCCGAAATCGCCGGGGGCGCCAAGCGCAAGCTTCAGGACGCCCCGGTTGTAGTGCCGCACCAACAGCCCCTCTGCGTAGTCCCCCAGCCGGCGACCGGCAAAGAATCCGCTGTCCGGGCCGTCAAGGCGGTTGGCATAGCTTTCGAGATAGGAGGTTGCGGGCATCAGTGCCGATTGGGTGTTCAGGCAGACGTTGACGAAATGCGCCCGGGTCAGACGCGCGGGATGCGGCAGGCCGACGACGTCGATCATCCATTGCGCTGCCTCGCCAACGGTCGACAGGACGTACATCTCTTGCGGCGGGGTGGCGACCATGCGGTTCAGCAGCGTGGCCGGAAAGCGCAGGTCCGCCTGACGGTCGCTGAGTTCCCCGATCGAGCGCACGGCCACGGTAAACGCCTTGTCGACGGCCTCGGCGGTATAGTTGCCGTCCGGGATTGTCAGGCCTGGCGCGTGAAACCCGAGCGAGCCCTGCGCATGCAGGACGCGGTTGGGCAGGCGCCCGGCGGGGCCTTCGCTTTCAGACCCGCCTGCCATGAACAGCACGGCGCAGGCAGAGTGACAGCGTGCCCCGGCGGCGACCGCCGTACCAATGGCGGTATTGAGAGACGACCTTTCTGACTGGCGGTTGGTCAGAACGTCTGACATGCGCAAGGCCTCGGCAAGAGAGCCACCGGCACTGTCGAGACAGATCCGGGGAACGACAGTCCCTGCGCCACCGTCGAAACGGGCAATGAAGTCAGGGTTGTCCCGATAAGGGTTCGTGCCGATACTCTTGGTCAAAGCGTCGCGAAACCGTTCGGCATCGCCCGGCACGATCTGGCCGCGGATGGTCATGAAACAGCCCAGCTCGGCGTCCCCGCCCGGCAAGAATTCTGCGGCATCGGCCCGGGGCGCAAGGGCGACCAGCAGGTTCAGGCCAAGCGCGGCCAGCACAGAACCGCGCGCTTTCAGGTGACGAAATAGCATGGGCAACCTTCTGAATTGAGCCGGGTCGGGAAAGCGTAGGGGATTCGATCCGGGCCAGCAACGGCGGCGGGTGGTCCACGGTTGCACAGTTCTTCGGCGAATGGGGGGTTTCACCGCAGAAACTTGCGTCAGCGACGGTGGCCCAGACGATTTTGCAAGCGCTTTCGCCTGCGGACGCCGCAGACTGTCGGAAACGTCAGTGGAGGCGACCAGAATGATTCAGACCCCTTACCTGCTGTTCCTGGGCGACGCGCCCGACGGTCTTGCCGCCAAGGTGGCGCAGGGCATCAAGGACTGGCGGCCGGAAAACTGTGTTGGTCAGTTCCGGATGGACGGCTGCAACGCCGACATGGGCCTGCCCGACATGACCCTGGAAGAGGCCAGGGCCGCCGGTGCCAAGACGCTGGTGATCGGGGTGGCCAACCGCGGCGGGATCATCAGCCCGGCGTGGAAAAAGGTTCTGGTCATGGCGCTGGAAGAAGGGTTTGACCTAGCTTCGGGCCTGCACAATCTGCTGCGCGACGAACCCGATCTGGTCGCGGTGGCCGAGGCCACTGGCCGCAGCCTGCACGACGTGCGCGTGCCGGAGGTCGACTATCCCATCGCCAATGGCGAAAAGCGCCGCGGCAAGCGTTGCCTGGCGGTCGGAACCGACTGTTCGGTCGGAAAGATGTACACCGCGCTGTGCCTGGATCGCGAAATGCGCGAACGGGGGATGAAGGCCACCTTCCGCGCCACCGGTCAGACCGGTATCCTGATCACCGGCGACGGCGTGCCGCTGGATGCGGTGATCGCAGATTTCATGGCCGGGTCGATCGAATGGCTGACCCCCGACAACGATGACGATCATTGGGACATCATCGAAGGACAGGGCAGCCTGTTCCACGTCAGCTTTTCCGGCGTGACCATGGCGCTGATCCACGGCGGCCAGCCCGACGCGCTGATTGTCTGCCACGAACCGACCCGCGAACACATGCGCGGCCTGCCGTCCTATACCCTGCCGTCGCTGGAAGCGGTGCGGGACATGGCGCTGGCGCTGGCCCGGGTGGCCAACCCCGCGTGCCAGGTGGTGGGCTATTCGATCAACACCAAGGCGATGCCGGAAGACGAGGCACGGGCCTATCTTGCCGATGTCGAGGCCAGGCTGGGCCTGCCCGCCACCGATCCGTTCCGGTTCGGCGCGGGCAAGCTGGTCGACGCGCTGGCGGCGATCTGAGGCCGGCGGGACGGCGCTCGCTTCTGCTGAAGCGTCGCCCCGCCCACCGTCCCGCTGTTGCCTTTTGCCCGGCGTTTGCGTCGGATGGTGGGGACAGCGGGAGTATTTGGAGAAAGATGAAAGGGGCAGGGATGCGCATTGAGGTGACGCGGGACGTGTTTCGGCTGGCGCAGGTCTTTACCATCAGCCGCGGATCGCGGACCGAAGCGAAGGTGCTGACCGTGACGGTGCGGGATGGCGATTTGGCGGGGTGGGGCGAATGCGTGCCTTATGCGCGCTATGACGAGACGCTGGAGAGTGTCGAGGCCGAGATCGCCAGCTTGCCCGCCGACGTGACGCGCGCGCGCCTGCAGGAACTGCTGCGCGCAGGTGCGGCGCGCAATGCCGTCGACTGTGCGCTGTGGGACCTGGAGGCCAAGCGCGCGGGCAAGCGGGCCTGGGAGCTGGCGGGGTTGACCGCGCCGGGACCGGAGATCACCGCCTATACCCTGTCGCTGGACACGCCCGAGGCGATGATGGCACAGGCCGCGAAGAACGCGTTTCGGCCGCTGCTGAAGATCAAGCTGGGCACGCCGGATGACATGCCGCGGCTGGAAGCCGTGCGGCGCGGGGCGCCGGCGTCGAAGATCATCGTGGACGCCAACGAGGGCTGGTCAGCCGAGGTCTATGCCGACCTGGCGCCGCATCTGGTGCGTCTGGGTGTGGCCCTGGTGGAGCAGCCGTTGCCCGCCGGGCAGGATGATGCGCTGATCGGGATGGCCCGTCCGGTGCCGGTCTGCGCCGATGAAAGCTGCCATGACAGGGCGTCGCTGCCCGCGCTGAAGGGCAAGTACGACGTGGTCAACATCAAGCTGGACAAGACCGGCGGGCTGACCGAGGCGCTGGCGCTGCGCGCGGCGGCGCTGGCCGAAGGGTACGACGTGATGGTCGGTTGCATGGTCGGGTCTTCGCTGGCGATGGCGCCGGCCGTGCTGGTGGCGCAGGGTGCGTTGGTGACGGATCTTGACGGGCCGCTTCTGTTGGCGGAAGACCGGGCGCAACCGCTTCGCTTTGACTCGGCCGGGGTGCACCCGTCCGAACCCGCGCTTTGGGGCTGAGCCCCGCCCTGACTGGAGAACTGACCATGACCCGCACCGTCTTTCTGAACGGCGAGTACCTGCCCGAAACCGAAGCCAAGGTGTCGATCTTCGACCGCGCCTTCCTGATGGCCGATGGCGTCTATGAGGTAACGAGCGTGCTGGGCGGCAAGCTGATCGACTTCGACGGACACGCCCGGCGGCTGCAACGGTCGCTGGACGAGCTGCAGATGCCCGCGCCGTGCAGCATGGACGCGTTGCTGGAAATCCACCGCGAACTGGTGCGGCTGAACGGGATCGAGGACGGGCTGGTCTATCTGCAGGTCACCCGTGGTGCGCCGGGCGACCGCGATTTCACCTGGCCCGATCCGGAAACCTGCCCGCCGACGCTGGTGCTGTTCACCCAGAACAAGCCGGGGCTGGCCGACAGCCCGGCGGCCAAGGCCGGGATCAAGGTGATCTCGATCGAGGATATCCGCTGGCACCGCCGCGATATCAAGACGACGCAGCTGCTGTATCCGTCGATGGGCAAGATGATGGCCAAGAAAGCCGGTGCCGATGATGCCTGGATGATCGAGGACGGCTTTGTCACCGAGGGAACGTCGAACAACGCCTATATCATCAAGGGCAACAAGATCATCACCCGGGCTCTGTCGAACGACATCCTGCATGGCATCACGCGCGCCGCTGTCCTGCGGTTCGCGCAAGAAGCGCAGATGGAAGTGGAAGAACGCAATTTCACCATCGACGAGGCGAAAGAGGCCGATGAGGCGTTCATTTCCTCGGCGTCGATGTTCGTGATGCCGGTAGTGGAAATCGACGGCGTGACGCTGGGTGACGGCACCCCGGGGACGCGCGCCCTGCGCCTGCGCGAGATTTACCTGGACGAAAGCCGCAAGGCCGCGATCTGACGCGATCACAATCGCGGTTGATGGCTTGCGCCCGCGGCCCCTGTCCTGAACAATCGGGGCGGGGGATTCGAGAGGCGCGGCTGTATGCGCGATGTTTTTGCTATTGCTGTCATTTTCTTCGTGTTGGCCGGGTTGGGCCTGTTCGAGGTTCCCAATGACGACGCGGTGATCGAGGCCGGGATCCGTGCGCAGGCACAGGGTATCCTTGCCGATCACCCGCACGCGCTGGAACTGACGGTTGCAGGGCGCGAAATTTCCGTCACCGGCCGGGTGGACAGCCAGGCGCAGCGGCGTGCGCTGGAATCGCGTCTGCGTGCCATTGACGGGGTCGAAGCGGTGTCGGGCGCGTTCGAGGTGCTGCCGGCGGTGGACCGGTTCGAATTCCGCATGACCAAGTCCAACGACGGCACGATGCGCGCGGGGGGCCATGTGCTGCGCGGCGCGACGTCCGTTCAGGTGGCCCAGCTGGCCGCGGTCGAACGGGTGCCGCTGACCGTGGCGACCGGTGCGCCGGACGACGCGTGGGATGACGTCATCAAGATCCTGACCAGCGTTGTCGTGGCACTGGACACGGCAGAGGTTTCGTTGTCCGGGCACGATGGGCAGGTCCGCGGGGTGGCGACATGGCCGGCGCAGGCGGAACGGGCGCAGGCGCTGTTGGCCGGGCTGCCCGAGGCGTACAAGGTCGCTGCGCAGATCGACGTGCTGGATGACGGCAGGCCGTTCCTGTTCATGGCCGAACTGCACCCCCGTCTGGGCTTGACCCTGCGGGGCAAGATACCGCCGTCGTTGGGGCGCGCGCCCTTGCTGGCGGCGCTGGGGCAGCCCAGCCGGGACCTGGTGCAGGTCGCGCCAGCCGATCCCGACCTGCCGGGATTCGCCGGGGCGGTGCAGACCGGTGCGCGGTTGCTGGCGCAGGCCGGGGCGGGGCAGGTCCTGGTCACCGGCGACAGTGTTCTGCTGAGCGGGGCGCGGGCGACGCCGGCGCTGGTGCAGGCCGTCGCGGCGGCGCGGGCAGAGTTGGGTGACGGTTATCAACTCGACACCTCGCTTTTGCCGGATGAGCCGGACTTGCCGTTTGGCCTGCGGATCGAAAAGGCGGCGACAGGGGTGACGTTGTCGGGGTTCCTGCCGCAAGGCGACGCCACGACCGCGTTGTTGCAGGCGATGGCGGCGGATGACTCGGCGCTGCGACTGTCGGTCTATCCCGATCTTGACGGGGTGGCAGAGGCTGCCCGCGTCGCGGCAGAGGCGATGGGGCTGGCTGAAAACGGTGTTGCCGTGGTCAGCGAAGGTGAACTGACGCTGGATGTAGTGTTGCGCGATCCAAACGTACAGACCCGGTTCGCAACCGTACTGAACGGGTTGCCCGCGGGGTTTCATGCCACCCGCTACGTCGAACTGCTGGATGACGGGTCGAGCCCGCGGGCGCGGTTCCTTTATGACGCGGTGGCGGGGCTGCGGGTCGAGGGCAAGTTGCCGACCGGTCTGGACACGCCCGCGTTGCAGGAACTGACGGGGGTCAGCGTTCTGGACAACCGCGCCCTGACCGCGTTCGACGGGCAGATCGACGGCTTGTCAGACCGGCTGAAGGCAGTGGCGGCCTGGCTGCCCGACGCGGAACGCGTTCGGATCGACGCCAGCGCCGAGGGGTTGGAAATTGCCGGGGTCCTGTCGCCCGGCGTGGACCGCGACCTGATTGCCAATGAAACCCGCGCGCTGTTGCAGGAGGGCGATCAACTGACCCTGACGATGATGGATGCCTTTCCCGAAGAAGGCCTTCAGCGCGTGAACGCGGCCAGCGGGCAACCGCAGGTTTTCGTGGCGGGCTATTGGCTGCCGGTGCTGGATTTCGATCCGGCGCCGAAGGCCTGCGAGGACAAGACAGCCGAAGGGCTGGTCCGTGACAGGGTTCAGTTCCTGTCAGGGTCCACCCGGCTGGATGCGCGGGCGGTGCGGGCGGTGAACTGGATGTCGGCGGTCGGGCTGGTTTGTGTGAACGAAGGGCGGTTGCAACTGGAAATCGGCGGACATACCGACAACGTGGGCGGTGCTTCGGCCAATCGCCAGATCAGCGAAGCCCGTGCGCGACAGGTGGCAGAAGCGATTTTCCTGCGTGGCGTGATCCCGGATTTCGTGCAGATACGCGGTTATGGCGAAAGCCGTCCGGTGGCGGACAACGCGACAGAGGACGGACGTGCGGCGAACCGGCGGATCACGTTTGACTGGACCATCGACATGCCACAACCCGAAGCCGCAACCGAAGGGCCGGAAACCGGCGCCGGGATGGTTCCGCCAGAGGGGCCGGGCGCGTTGCCGGCACCGGATGCGGCACCGATTCTGCCCGCGCTGCCGCTGCGGCCCGACATTCCACAAACCGCGATGAATGATCCCGACATCGCCGGACCGGGTTAGGCGGCGGGCCGTACCGCAGCGTGGCGGATCAGTCTGTTGCCTCACCCACGTTTTCGCGGAACGCGACCTCGAAGGCGGCCTGTTTTTCCGGGCTGGCCGGGGTCTGGTTCTGCGCCTTCCAGTCGTCATAGGGCATGCCGTAATAGGCTTGGCGACCTTCCTCCTTGGTCATCGCGATGCCGTGGTCGTTGGCGGCTTCCTGGTACCAGCGGGCCAGGCAGTTGCGGCAGAAGCCGGCCATGTTCATCAGGTCGATGTTCTGCACGTCGGGCCGGTCTTCCATCAGGTGCTTGCGCAGGCGACGGTACGCGGCGGCCTCGATTTCGATGCGGGTCTGGTCGTCCATGTCTGGTCTCCTTTTCTTACTCGGGCACCTGTTCCAGCGCCCTTTCCAGCAGCGGGGCCAGCCGTTCGCCCCAGGCTTTCTGATGTTGCGGGTCGGTGATCAGGTCGTTGCGGACTTCGATCAGGGCATTCAGGCGGCCGTGATGCAGCGCGTGGCGGTCGATGACGTCGCCGGGCAGGTGACCGGGGTAGGGTTCGTTGCGCCCCACCACAAGGTCGGGTTCCGCGTCCAGCAGGGCGATCAACGGATCGGCCAGCCGGGCGTCATAGGCGTGCAGGATGCCGATGTGCCACGGCCGCGACGGGCGGCCCTGCAACTGGCGGGTAAAGCTGTGGACAGGCACCACAACGGTGTCGTCACGACGCGCTGCGAGCGCCTCCAGCGCGGTGTGATAGGGACGGTGATAGGCGTTCAGCCGGCGTTCCTTTTCGACGGGTCCGGCGTTGCGGTTTCCCGGGATTACCGACCCGTCGTAAAGCCGCATCAGCAGGGTTGGATCGTCCTCTCCGCGATTCGGGTCAATCACAAGGCGAGAGAAATTCGACAGAATCACCGGCGCGTTCAACGCATCGGCCAGCGCGACGGCGACCCCCGCTGCGCCCACATCATAGGCAATGTGGCGCGCCATGTCGCTTTCGGGCAGGCCAAGCGTGCCGCCAAGGTCCGGAGGAACGGTGTTGGACGCATGGTCGCAGGTGATGACCCAACGGCTGCGGCGATCCTCGCCAAGAATTTGAAAAGGCTGGTATGTCATGGTTCTGTTATCCGCTTGCCCCATTCCATAGTGCAGTTGCGCGAAGAAGGGAAATGGGCAATAACGCGCGGGACCCGATAGCGGTAACGGTCTTCTGCAAAGGCCAGAAACAGGAAAAACGCCGTATGCGTCCGCATCACGGCGGACGAGGGATGAACAGATGAGACGTCTGCGCAATATCAAGATCGTGGCCACGCTTGGCCCGGCATCGAACGATTACGACACGGTCCGCAAGCTGCATGAGGCCGGCGCCGACGTGTTCCGCCTGAACATGAGCCACGGCACCCATGAGGAAATCCGCGCCCGCCACGAGATGATCCGCCAGATCGAAAAGGACCTCGACAGCCCGATCGCGATCCTGGCCGACCTTCAAGGCCCGAAACTGCGTGTCGGCACCTTTGCCAATGGCGAGGAAGAGCTGATCGAAGGCGCGGCCTTCCGGCTTGACCTTGAGCCGGAACCTGGGGACGCGACCCGCGTACAGCTTCCTCACCCCGAGATTTTTGCGGCGCTGGAAGTTGGGTCGCACCTTCTGGTCAACGACGGCAAGATCCGGCTGCGGGTGAAATCCTGCGGCTTGGATCATGCCGATTGCGTGGTGACCACGGGCGGCACGATTTCCAACCGCAAGGGCGTCAACGTGCCCGACGTGGTGCTGCCGCTGGCGGCGCTTTCGGACAAGGACCGCAAGGACCTGGAATTTGCCGCCGCGTTGGGGGTCGACTGGCTGGCGCTGTCGTTTGTTCAGCGCCCCGAGGACGTGGAAGAGGCGCGCGCGCTCTGCGGTGGCCGGGCGGCGATCCTGTCGAAGATCGAAAAGCCGTCGGCGGTAGCGTGTTTCGACGACATCCTGGCGGTCAGCGACGGCATCATGGTGGCGCGCGGTGACCTGGGCGTGGAACTGCCGGTGCAGAACGTGCCGCCGATCCAGAAGCGCCTGATCCGCAAGTGCCGCGCCGCGGCCAAGCCCGTGATCGTGGCGACCCAGATGCTGGAATCGATGATCGACTCGCCCATGCCCACCCGGGCCGAGGTGTCGGACGTCGCCAACGCCATCTACGAAGGCGCCGACGCGATCATGCTGTCGGCGGAATCGGCCGCGGGCAGCTATCCTGTCGAAGCGGTGACGACGATGGACAATATCGCGGTCGAGGTCGAAAGCGATCCGACCTACCGCGACGTGATCGAGGCATCGCGCGCCGCCAAGCGCGTGACGATCGCCGATGGCATCGTCGCCGCCGCGCGCGAGATCGCCGAAACCACCGACATCAAGACGATCTGCTGTTTCACCCAGACCGGCACCACCGCGGCACTGGTGGCCCGTGAACGCCCCCGTGTACCGATCATCGCCATGAGCCCGCTGCGCGGCACCGCGCGGCGTCTGGCGCTGACCTGGGGTGTGAACTGCGTGATGACGGGGGAACTGGAACGGTTCAAGCAGGCCGTGGTCAACGCCGCCCGCGCGGCGCGGACACTGGGCTATGCCGGGGAAGAGGACCAGATCCTTGTCACCGCCGGCGTGCCCTTCAACCAGACCGGCACCACCAACATCCTGCGCGTCGCGCCCTGCGACGAACGTTTGATCTATCGCACCGACCCGGAGTAACCTTTTCCCGCAACCACCGGGGAGGGGCGCATGGATCCGGATACGGCACTTCTGGCGGGGATGGGTCTGTTGATCCTGTCTCTGCCCTCTGCGATTGCCGCGTTGGCGGAGTCGCGCGCGCCCCGGGTTGCTGCAGTGGTCGTGATCGCGGGCGGGGCGCTGATCGTGCACGCGCTGCGGTCGAAACCCGGCGGCTATACCTGGGAAGAAATCCCGATCGTGATCTATTCCATGGTCGCCGCCGCGCGCGACACGATTTTCTGAACGCAGTCACTTGATTTATCCCCTGCGCCCTCGTAAGAGGCGCGCTCATCCTGCGGGACCGGCCGATGTGGCATGCCGAGTCGCGCTTTTACCGTTGTAAATACCGAGGAGACGGAAATGCCCAAGATGAAGACCAAGTCGAGCGCCAAAAAGCGCTTCAAGGTGACGGCAACCGGCAAGGTTGTCACCGCCCAGGCCGGGAAACGCCACGGCATGATCAAGCGGCACAAGAAATTCATCCGCAACGCGCGCGGCACCACCACGCTGAGCGCACCCGATGCCAAGATCGTCAAGGGCTATATGCCCTACGACCGCTGATCCAGCCTGAAGGAGTACGCACATGTCCCGCGTTAAAGGTGGAACCGTCACCCACGCCCGTCACAAGAAGGTCCTGAAGGCAGCGAAAGGCTATTACGGCCGTCGCAGCACCACCTTCAAAGTGGCCCGTCAGGCCGTCGACAAGGCCAACCAGTATGCAACCCGCGACCGGAAGACGCGCAAGCGCAACTTCCGCGCGCTGTGGATCCAGCGGATCAACGCCGCTGTCCGCATGCACGACGAAGCGCTGACCTATTCGCGCTTCATCAACGGCCTGAACCTGGCCGGCATCGAAGTCGACCGCAAGGTCCTGGCCGACCTGGCCGTGCACGAGCCCGAAGCCTTCGGTGCCATCGTCGCACAGGCCAAGGCCGCGCTGCCGGCGTAAGCCAGCAAAAGCGTATCATGGAAAGGGCCGTCCCCGGGTGGGGGCGGCCTTTTTCGTTGCGCGGGGAACGTGGTGGTGTTGGCCTTTACACAGGGGCTGCGCGCCCGGGACGGTTTCCTTTGCAGGGTGTTTGCCGCATTGTGGCGGCCTGACAAAAAAGGCTGTGCCATGACCGACCCGCAGAACCCGTTCCGCCACCATCCAAGTCTGAAGGGACTGATCACCCCGCTGGAGGAGTCGTTCTTTGGCGATTTCACCGTCGAACAGGTGGTGGAGGACATGAAGGAACGTGGGCAGGACACCAGCTGGATCACCCCGCGCGAGGAACGCGAAGCCTGCCGCCATGCGACGCTTGACGGGCGGTGGGACAGCGACCTTTGGGTCTTTGCCTATGGCTCGCTGATCTGGGACCCAGCGCTGCGGTTCAGCGAGGTGCGGCGCGGGTTTGCCCCCGGCGTCGAACGAAAGTTTTGCCTGTACGATGATCGCGGCGCGCGCGGTTCAGCCGAAGCGCCGGGCGTAATGGCCGGGCTGGACGAAGGCGCGGGCTGCCACGGCGTGGTATTTCGCATCGACCGCGACAGGCTTGACGCGGAAACCTATCGCCTGTGGAGCCGTGAACGCATCGGCCCGGCCTATATCCCGCGCTTCATCCCGGTTGAAACCGCTGAGGGCGATGTCGAGGCGGTGACCTTCATGGTCAACCATGCCGCCGAGAACATCCGCCTGGACCTGAGCCACGAAGACCAGGTGCGGCTGTGCGCGCTGGGCGTGGGTGAGCTTGGCAGCAGTTACGACTACGTCGCCAACCTGGCCCGGCATTTCGAGGAATTGAAGATCGAGGATGCGAAAGTCACCCGGTTGCTGACCGATGCGACAGCATACCGTGACGCCATGAGCGCCTGAACCCGTCGCAGCGGTTGCAAAGCCTCTCTGCGGGCGATAACTCCCTGTGCGAACCAGACGAGGGCCAGGGCATGGACGAACTGCGAGACAAGTATATCGGCCTGATTGCCGCCGCTGCCGACGAGGCCGCGCTGGAAGACCTGCGCGTGCAGGCCGTCGGCAAGAAGGGCGAGATCAGCCTGCAAATGCGCGAACTGGGCAAGATGAGCCCCGAGGACCGGCAAGTCGCCGGGCCGAAGCTGAACGCGCTCAAGGACGAGATCAATTCGGCGCTTTCGGCCAAGAAATCCGCGCTGGCCGATGCCGCGCTGGACGAACGGCTGCGGGGGGAATGGCTGGACGTGACCCTGCCGGGCCGTGGGCGCCGTCAGGGCACCATCCACCCGATTTCGCAGGTGACCGAGGAAGTCACCGCGATCTTCGCCGATATGGGGTTTTCGGTGGCCGAAGGGCCGCAGATCGACAGCGACTGGTATAACTTCGACGCGCTGAACATCCCCGGGCACCATCCGGCGCGGGCGGAAATGGACACGTTCTATATGGCGCGGGCCGTGGGCGACAATCGCCCGCCGCATGTGCTGCGCACCCACACCAGCCCGGTGCAGATCCGCACGATGGAAAAGCACGGCGCGCCGATCCGCGTGATCGCGCCGGGGCGGGTCTATCGTGCCGACTATGACCAGACCCACACGCCGATGTTCCATCAGGTCGAGGGGCTGGCGATCGACCGCGATATTTCCATGGCCAACCTGAAATGGGTGCTCGAGGAATTCGTGAAGGCGTATTTCGAGGTCGACAACGTCGAACTGCGCTTCCGCGCGTCGCATTTCCCCTTCACCGAACCCTCGGCCGAGGTCGACATTCGGTGCAGCTGGGAAGGCGGCACGCTGAAAGTGGGCGAGGGCGACGACTGGCTGGAAATCCTTGGCTCTGGCATGGTGCACCCCAAGGTTCTGATGAACGCCGGCGTGAACCCCGACGAGTGGCAGGGCTTTGCGTTTGGCATGGGCATCGACCGGATCGCCATGCTGAAATACGGCATCCCCGACCTGCGCGCGTTCTTCGATTCAGACCTGCGCTGGCTGCGGCACTACGGGTTTGCGAGCCTCGACGTGCCGACGCTGCATGGGGGGCTGTCGCGCTAAGGGGCAGCCTTGAATTGCTACGACGCAGGAACAGGCAGAGACCGGGATTTCCGACACATCAGGACCTTACAATGCCCATCTTCTACCATGAAAACCGGGACAAGTCCGAGGCCAGCAAACGGCTTTATGCACGCTACGAGATGGCCCACACGGCAGTGGATTTCCTTGCGGCGATTGCCTTCCTCGTAGGGTCAGTGCTGTTCTTCGATGACGCAACCCAATACACCGCGACCTGGCTGTTTGTCATTGGGTCGCTTTTCTTCGCGATGAAGCCGACGTTGCGGCTGACCCGCGAAATACGCCTGTACCGCATGGGCAAACTGGACACTCTCGCCAAACGGGCGGAAAGCTGAGGACTGACACATGAAATTCACCCTCTCCTGGCTGAAAGAACACCTCGACACCTCGGCCTCGGTCGATGAGATCGCCGAGGCGCTGACCGACCTTGGGCTTGAGGTCGAAGGGATCGAGAACCCCGCCGCCAAGCTGGCCACCTTCACGCTGGCCAAGGTGAAACACGCCGAGCAGCACCCCGATGCCGACCGGCTGCGGGTCTGCGTGGTGGAAACCGACGAGGGCGACCGCCAGATCGTCTGCGGCGCGCCCAATGCGCGGGCGGGGATCACGGTGGTTCTGGCCAAGCCGGGCGACTATGTCCCCGGGATCGACGTCACGCTGAGCGTCGGCAATATCCGCGGCGTTGAAAGCCACGGGATGATGGCCAGCGAACGCGAACTGGAACTGTCGGACGAACACGACGGCATCATCGAACTGCCGTCGGGTGAGGTCGGGCAGAAATTCACCGACTGGCTGGCGGCGAATGATCCGGCCCGCGTGGACCCGGTGATCGAGATCGCCATCACCCCCAACCGCCCCGATGCGCTGGGCGTGCGCGGTATTGCGCGCGATCTGGCCGCGCGGGGGCTGGGCGCGCTGAAACCCGCCAACCAGGCGCGCGTGCCGGGCACCTTCCCGTGCCCGATCGACGTGACCATCGACCCCGACACGCTGGAAAACGGCTGCCATGTCTTTGCCGGACGGTTGATCCGGGGGGTGAAGAACGGCCCCAGCCCGAAATGGCTGCAGGACCGTCTGCGCGCCATCGGGTTGCGCCCGATCTCGGCCCTGGTCGATGTGACCAACTTCTTCACCTATGACCGCAACCGCCCGCTGCACGTGTTCGACGCCGACAAGGTGCAGGGCAACCTTGTGGTGCACCGCGCCAAGGATGGCGACACGCTGGTCGGTCTGGACGACAAGACCTATACGTTCAGCGACGGGCAGGTGGTGATTTCCGACGAGAACGGGATCGAATCCATCGCCGGCATCATGGGCGGCCTGGAAACCGGCTGTACCGAGGACACGGTGAACTTGTTCCTTGAGGCCGCGGTCTGGGATCACATCCAGATCGCGCACACCGGGCGTGCGCTGAAAATCAACTCGGACGCACGGTATCGCAACGAACGCGGCATCGACCCGGGCTATAACATGCAGGCGATGGAAGACGCGGCGCAGATGATCATCGACCTGTGTGGCGGCGAGGCGTCCGAGATCGTGGTCGCCGGGCAGGTGCCCGATGTGTCCCGCGCCTACAAGCTGAACCCCAAGCGGGTGATCTCTCTGGTCGGGATGGAAATCCCCGAAGCCGAGCAGCGCCAGACCCTGACCGCCCTGGGCTTCCGTCTGGAAGGCGACATGGCCTGGGTGCCGTCCTGGCGCCCCGATGTCCTGGGAGAGGCCGACCTGGTCGAGGAAGTTGCGCGGATCGCGTCCCTGACCAAGCTTCAGGGCAAGCCGATGCGCCGGGTTCAGGCCGGGGTGCCCAAGCCCATCCTGTCGCCGATGCAGCGGCGTGAACAGGCCGCGCGGCGGACCTGCGCGGCGCTGGGCTACAACGAATGCGTGACCTATTCCTTCATCGACCAGGCGTCTGCCGCGCTGTTCGGCGGCGGGGACGAAACCACCATGTTGGCCAACCCGATCTCGACCGAGATGAGCCACATGCGCCCGCAACTGTTGCCCGGCCTGCTGCAGGCCGCCGCCCGCAACCAGGCGCGCGGTTTCCTGGACCTGGCGTTGTTCGAGGTCGGCCATGCCTTCCACGGCAGCGAGCCCGAGGAACAGCACCTGCAGATCACCGCCCTGCTGGTCGGCCGCACCGGCCCGAAGGACGTGCATGGCGGATCGCGCGGCGTTGACGTGTTCGACGTGAAAGCGGATGCCGAGGCGGTCCTGTCCGCCATCGGCGCGCCCGCCAAGGTGCAGATCCTGCGCGGCGCCGAAGGCTGGTGGCACCCGGGCCGTCACGGCAAGATCTGCCTTGGCCCCAAGAAGGTACTGGGCGTTTTCGGCGAACTGCACCCCAAGGTGCTGGCCGCGATGGACGTGAAGGGCCCCGCGATGGCCTTTACCCTGTTCCCGGGGGAAATCCCGCTGCCGCGCAAGACCAACGCAACCCGCCCCGCGCTGGTGCTGAACGATCTGCAGGCGGTGGAACGTGACTTTGCCTTTGTCGTCGATGCCGGGGTCGAGGCGCTGACGCTGGTCAACGCCGCAGCCGGAGCCGACAAGGCGCTGATCGCCGACGTGCGTGTCTTCGACGAATTCATCGGCGGGTCTGTGGGCGAGGGCAAGAAATCGCTGGCCATCACCGTGCGGATGCAGCCCACCGACAAGACGCTGAAAGATGCCGATATCGAAGCGGTGTCGGCCCGGATCGTCGAAAAGGTCGGCAAGGCCACCGGCGCAACCCTGCGCGGCTGATCTGCGCCCGCGGCCAGGAACCGCAACCTGATCAGTGGGGAGGCGACGCATCCCTTTGGTCCGCGTTCCGGTCGCCCTGACAGCATGGCAATCGCCCGAGGCGACGTTTCCCCGGCAAAAAACCGGCTCCGACTGCCCGCGACCGCTGACCGTTCCGGCACCGGGGTCTGCAACCGTTGCCCGCGGGTGGACATCCGCGGGGAAACCCATATCTACGACGAAACCAATGGAAACGGAGAAACCCATGCCCTTGAATGTCTACCTGTCCGGGGAAATCCACACCGACTGGCGCGAACAGATCATCGACGGCGCGCAGGGGCTCGACGTGACCTTCAACAGCCCGGTCACCGATCACGCCGCCAGCGACGATTGCGGCGTGGCCATCCTGGGGGCGGAACCCGACAAGTTCTGGCACGATCGCAAGGGCGCCATGGTCAATGCCATCCGCACCCGCAAGGGGATCGAAGATGCCGACGTGGTTGTTGTCCGCTTCGGCGAAAAATACAAACAGTGGAACGCCGCCTTCGACGCGGGCTTTGCCGCGGCATTGGGCAAGTCGCTGATCATCCTGCAACAACCCGACCACGACCACGCGTTGAAAGAGGTCGATGCCGCCGCGCTTGCGGTGACTCGCAGCCCGGACCAGGTGGTTGAAATCCTGCGGTACGTCCTGACCGGCAAGCTGCCGGGCTAAGTCAGGACAGCCGCAAACCTGTCCTTCTTCTGGGCCGAAATATCCCGGAGAGCGCGAGAGGCAGAGCCTCTCGCATGCGCGGCACGTGTATTCCCCCGCCAACAGCAAAAGGGCCCCGCCGACGGGGCCCTTTGTGTCCGTGATCGCGGGTCTCAGCCGCGCAGGAACGCCTGCGCCTGGAAGGCCCGCAGCATCGGCCGGGCCGCCGGGTAGTCGCGGTCGAACCGGCCATCGCGCAGCGCGGGGAAGATTTCATAGACCTCGGCCCGCTGCGCGCTGTCCAGCCCCGAAAGCGACAGGTCGCCGGGCTGGAAGCTTTCTGTCCAGGCCCCGTTTGACACCACGACCTCGTGCTGGTCGAACAGGATGTGCAAATACGTCACCCCGTCTTCGGGGAAGACACGGCTGACCCCGTCCAGAACCAGCAGGTCCTTTGCGGCAACCAGAACTTCGCTTGCGCCGAACCACAACTCGGTGCGCGCGCCCGAGATCAGAACCCGGTGCTGCGGCGAGACCACAAGATCGGCCTGCGGCTGGCCGTCGCCCAGACACCCTGCGGGGATGCGGATCGGGGCCAGGTGCGGGCGCGCCCGCAGTTCTGCCGCGGTGAAGGACCGCCCGCCCTTCCAGCGCACCGGCTGAAAGCCGTTGTCACGGGTCAGAACCTGCGCGCTTTCGCGCAGCGCTTCCACCGGGACATCGCCCTGCAGCGTGCGAATGCGCGTACCGGCGGCGAAACAGGCTGTATAGGTGACGTGTTCGATGTTGCTGAAGGTCAGCACGGAGCCATCGAGCCATGTCGCGGTGCCGCCTTCGGTGCTGGTCATGACAATGGTTGCCGGACCGGTGATGTTCAGCGTGTCGCCAAGCACCTCTCCGGTTTCACCGCCGTCGATGCTGAAGGCCGTGCCGTCGACGTCGCCGGGGCCGACGTTGAACACGTCGTCGCCGCCGTCGCCGGTGATCGTGTCGCCAGAGCCACCGGTGATCGTATCGTTGCCGTCCCCGCCCGAGACCACGTCGCCGCCAAGCGCACCGGACAGCAAATCGTCGCCCGCGCCACCGTCGATGGTGTCGCCGCCGGCGCCACCAAGAACGGTGTCGTTCCCGCCGCCGGTGTTGATCGCCGCACCGCCGGTGGCCGCGCCCACGTTCACCGTGTCGTCGCCGGCGTCGGTCAGGATGGTTTCGATCTCGCTGAAGCTGAGGGTATCGGTGCCATCGGTCAGCGTGCCCGCCTCGGTCCCGGTGAAGGTCACGCTGACGGTTCCGGTCAGGCCTGTGGCGTCGATGGTATCCTGATCGGCGCCGGTGGTAACGGTTTCGCCACCAACGATCACGTCGGTGCCCATGCCGTCTGTCAGGGTGAACAGGTCCTGGTCGGCCCCGCCGGTCAGGGTGTCGTTGCCGGCATCGGAATTCAGCGTGTCCTGGCCATCGCCGCCGTCCAGCGTGTCATTGCCCGCACCGCCGGAGATCACGTCATCCCCTGCGCCACCTCGGACAAAGTCGTCGCCCGCTCCGGCCAGGATGGTGTCGTTCCCGGCCCCTGCGACGATCACGTCATTGTCGTTGCCGGCCAGGTTGTCGGCGGCATCCACGCGGTCGCCCTCGGGGTCACCGGTATAGGTGGCGTCGATCAGGTCTGCGCCGGTGGTGCCTTCGACGATGTCGTTCAACGGTGTGGCACCTGCCGGGATGCCCATCGCCTCCAGTTGCGTCGGGCTCGACACGTCAGACGGATCGACCCCCGCCAGCGTGATCGATTCCCCGCCCGGGAAGGTCAGGATCGCGTCGCCGGTGCCGTCGCCATTGGTGTCGGTCACGGTCACATCGTCGGTGGTCACCGGCGTGGTGCCGCCGTCCGAGGTCAGGCTGCTGACATCCAGCAGGTCGTTGCCGGAATAGGTGCCGTCGCCGTTGTCGGTGGGGGCGAGGAAGCCCGACACCGTATCGTTGCCGTCGCCGTCCTCGAACAGGATCTGATCCGCAACGCCGTCGCCCGCGCCGATGTCGATGACATCGTCGCCGGTGCCGCCGTCGACCAGGTCGGCGCCGTTGCCGCTGTTGATCGTGTCATTGCCGGTAGCGCCGGTCACGGTATCCGCGCCATCACCCAGAACCAGCGTTTCGATTTCTTCGAACGTCAGCGTGGCGGTGCCGTTCGACACGGTCCCCATTTCCAGCGCGGCATAGGCGACCGACATGTTGTCGCCAAGGGCAGACAGGTCAAGCGTATCGCCCAACACCTCGGCGGTTTCGCCGCCGATGATGCTGTCGGCATCCAGTGTCCCGGTGGCAACGATCAGGTCGTCGCCGCCTTCGCCAAGAATCGTGTCCGCCGCGGCGCCTGCGTTGATCGTATCGTCGCCTGCCCCCGCCTCGACCAGGTCGGCATTGTCGCCGGTGGCGTTGTCATTGGCATCGACCATGTCGCCTTCCGGGTCGCCGGCGTAGGCACCGTCGATCAGGTCGCCGCCCGTTGTGCCCGACACGATGTAGTCGGGGCCAACTGCCGGAATGCCCATGGCTTGCAACTGTGTCGGAGTCGACACATCCGCCGGATCGACCCCAACCAGAGTCAGGGATTCGCCGCCAGGGAAAGTCAGGATCGCATCGCCGCTGCCGTCGCCCACGGTATCGGTCACAGTCACGTCCGCGACGTTGACCGGTGTGGTGCCGCCGTCCGACGTCAGGTTGGTGACCTCCAGCAGGTCGACACCGGTAAAGGTGCCGTCGCCGTTGTCGATCGGGACTTCGAAGCCGGTGATGGTGTCATTGCCATCGCCATCGGTCAGGATCAGCAGATCCTGGTCGCCGTCGCCGACGCCGATATTGAACACGTCGTCGCCCGCGCCGCCATCGATCACGTCTGCGCCCGCGCCGGTGCTGACGGTGTCGTTGCCGGCCGAGCCGGTGATGTTGTCATCGCCGCCGCCAAGGGTGAAGTTCTCGATCTCGCTGAACAGGGTCGCGGTGGCGCCGTCGACCAGGACGCCGCTTTCCGTCGTAGACAGGTTCAGCGTCAACAGCGTGTTCAGCGCCGAGGCATCCAGGGTGTCCCCGGTGGTTTCGCCGGTTTCGCCGCCGATGATGCTGTCATCGCCGTGTCCGCCGGTCAGAACAAACGTGTCGTCGCCCGCGCCGCCGTCAATCGTGTCCGCGCCTGCGCCGGCGTTGATGGTGTCGTTGCCCGCGCCCGCCAGGACGGAATCCTGGTTCAGTCCCATCAGGTTGTCGTTGGCGTCGATCAGGTCGCCTTCGGGGTCGCCCAGATAGGCGGTGTCGATCAGGTCGTCGCCACTGGTGCCTTCGACGATGTAGTTCAGCGGAACCGCACCGGACGGAATGCCGATGGATTCCAGCGCCGCCGGGGTCGACAGCTGGGCCGGGGTCACGCCGGTCAGGACGATGGTTTCGCCCCCCGGGAAGGTCAGCAGCGCGTTGCCGCTGCCATCGTCTGTCACCGTCACGTCGCCGCTGTTCACCGGGGTGGTGCCGCCGTCCGAGGTCAGGCCGCTGACATCCAGCTGATCGTTGGTGGTGCCATCGCCGCTGTCGGTCATGTCGAAGCCCTGCACCGTATCGGCGCCAGAGCCATCGGCCAGCACGATCGTATCGCGGCCCGCGCCCAGAACGATATTCTCGATCTCGGCAAAGCTGGTGGTGCCGGTGCCGTCGCTGACAGTGCCGGCTTCGGGATCGCTGGCCGTCAGGTTGACAGTCAGATCGGTGGTCACGGCCGACATGTTCAGCGTGTCACCCAGGGTTTCGGCGTCTTCGCCGCCGGTGATGCTGTCGCTGCCAAATCCGTCGTTCAGAACAAAAAGGTCGTCGCCCGCGTCGCCCATCTGGGTGTCGTCGCCGGCGTCGCCCGTCAAGGTGTCGTTGCCCGCGCCGCCCAGCATGACGTCATTGCCCGCGCCGCCCGACAGGCTGTCGTTGGCGGCATCATCGGCAGCCATGATAAGGTCGTAGTCGGTGGTGCGGGTGCCCGCGCCTTGTTCGCCGATCAGGTTTGTATGCGCATAGCCGACAAGATAATCGTCGCCAGCGCCGCCCAGCAGCGTGTCGGCCCCGTCGTCGCCTTCGACATAGTCGGCGCCATCGCCCGCGTCGGCACTGTCGTCGCCAGCGCCTGCCTTGACGATGTCGTCGCCACCCCCGGCCTGGATCACGTCGTCATCGTCACCGGTGGCGTTGTCGGCGTTGTCGATGCGGTCGCCCTCGGGGTCGCCGGCATAGCCGGCATCGATCTCGTCGTTCCCGGCGGTGCCTTCGACGATGTAGTCGGGCGTAAAGCTGGGAATGCCCATCGCCTGCAACTGTGCTGGGCTGGACACGGCGCTGACCGACACGCCGGTCAGCGTCAGGCTTTCGCCCTGCGGGAAGGTCAGGATCGCGTCGCCGGTGCCGTCTCCGTTGGTGTCGGTCACGGTCACGTCGCTGACATAGACCGGGGTGCTGCCGTCCGAGGTCAGCGCGGTGACGTCCAGCAGGTCGTTGCCGGTAAAGGTGCCGTCGCCATTATCGGTTGGGACGCTGAAGCCATCGACGGTGTCGGCCCCGGACCCGTCCGCCAAAACCAGCGTGTCAACGCCGGAAGATAGCAGGATGTGTTCGATTTCCTCGAAGGTCGCGGTGCTGGTGCCGTCGGTAAAGCTGCCCGCCTCGCCGTTGATATCGGTCAGGTCGATGGTCAGGGCGGTGGTCACCGCGGTCAGGTCCAGCGTGTCGCCCACCGTCTGGTCGACGTCTTCGGCGCTGATCGTGTCATTGCCGAAGTTGTTTTCGACCATGATCGTGTCGTCACCCCAGCCGCCCCAGACATAGTCGTTGCCTTCGCCGCCATAGAGCACGTCGTTGTTGTACGAGCCGCGGACAAAGTCGTCACCCGCGCCGCCATACAGCGTGTCGTTGCCAAGGTCGCCGTTGACCCAGTCGTCGCCGTCGCCGCCGTACCAAAGGTCGTTGCCGTCGCCGGATTCCAGGCTGTCGTTGCCTGCACCGCCGTAGACCGTGTCGTCGCCTTCGTCGCCGTAAAGCGAATCGTTGCCGTCGCCGCCGTCCAGCCGGTCGCCCTCGGTGCCGCCGCGCAGGGTGTCGTCGCCACCGCCGCCCGCAATGGTGTCGGACCCGCCCGCGCCCAGCAGGCTGTCGCCCGCGCTGCCGCCGGTCAGGTCGTCGTTGCCGTCGCCTGCGTCCACGTCCAGGCCGGCACCATCGTTGGTGCCGTCCAGCGTGTCATTGCCCGCGGTCAGGGTCAGTTGTTCGATTTCGCTGAACGTGGCGGTGTCGGTGCCGTCAGTCAGGGTCCCGGCCTCATCGCCGGAATAGACCACGTTGACCGCGGTTGCACCGTTTTCCACACTCAGATGGTCGGCGTCGGTGCCGGTTTCGCCACCGATGATGGTGTCAGACCCGCCCATATCCCCGGCATAGGTGACAAGGTCGGAATCCGCGCCGGTGGAAATCACGTCATCGCCATTGTCGGCGATGATGGTGTCATCGCCCGCGCCGGCGGTGATGGTCATCTGGCCGCCTGCGCCACCCAGGCTGAACTGGTCGCCCAGATCGGTCAGCAGGATTTCCTCGATTTCCGAGAAATAGACTGCGTCCGCCCCGGTGCTGACAACGCCCGACGCATCGGCGGTCCGCGCGCCGTTGACCGCCGTGGTGACGGCGCTGAAATCCAGGATGTCGTGGTCTGTGCCGGTGGTGGCGGTTTCGCCGCCAGTGACGTCATCGGTGCCAAAGCCATCGGCGAAGAAGATCGTGTCGCCATCGGCGGCGCCGTTGATGCTGTCGTTGCCCAGATCGCCATAGATGCTGTCGGCACCGTCGCCGGACAGCACGGTGTCGTCGCCGTCGCCGGCATAGACCGTGTCATCGCCGTTGCCCGACACCACGCTGTCGTTGCCGGTGCCTGCGGTCACAAGGTCATCGTCGTTGCCGGTGGCGTTGTCGCCGGCATCGATCATGTCGCCTTCGGGGTCGCCGGCATAGGTGGCGTCGATCACGTCATCGCCCGCGGTGCCTTCTACGATGTAGTCCAGCCCGTTGTTGGGGATGCCCATTGCCTGCAACTGTGCCGGGCTGCTGACCTGCGCGGCGCTGACGTTTTCCAGGATGATCGATTCGCCACCGGGGAAGGTCAGGATGGCATTGCCGGTGCCGTCGCCTATGGTGTCGGTGACAACCACATCCGCCACGGTCACGGGCACGCCGCCGTTGGTCAATCCGCTGACATCCAGCTGGTCCTGCGAAGTATAGGTGCCGTCCCCGTTGTCGGTGGGGGCCTTGAAGGCGACCACCGTATCCGTGCCGCTGCCATCCGCCAGAACTACGGTGTCGATGCCACTGGACAGGAAGATATGCTCGACGCCGCTGAAGGTGACCGTGCCATCGACACCGGCCACCGTGCCCGTGCCCGCCGTGCCAGAAGTCAGGTCCACCGTCACGTTGGTGATGACACCCGACATGTCGATCACGTCGCCGTTCGATTCGCCCGTGTCGCCGCCGATGATCGTGTCGTCGCCATAGCCGTCTTCGACGACGAAAACGTCATCGCCGTCGCCGCCCGACATCTGGTCTGCGCCCAAACCACCGTGGAACACGTCGGCGCCCGCGTTGCCGCTGATCACGTCGTCGGCGTCGCTGCCGGTCAGCGTGTCGTCGCCGCCGGTGCCCGACAAGGTGGTGAAGAAATCAAACAGCGTCGCGCCGCCCAACGTGGTATCCGTTGCCCCGACATAGCCGGATTCGCCAACCGCATAGGTCGTCGTTCCATCGCTCAGGGTCAGCAGTCCCGGCGTGGTGTCGAAGTCAATGGTATAGCCCGCACCAAGAGCGCTGAAATCAAGCGTGTGGCCTGCCGCCGCTTCGGAAATCCCCGACCAGAACGTCGGATCGTTCCAGTTTGCTGTGGTAACGGTATACAAGGCCATGACGCGACACTCTCCACTCGGACGGGCCTGCGCGTCTTAAAACGCCCCGACCCGAATCTTTGATTGATCAGCACGGCACAAAACGCACCGGCTCGGGGGGGTTGTCGCTTTCAACAGGGGCCGATTGAGGGCGGGTTTCGGATCAATTTGGGGCAAATCGCCCAACCAAGGCCTTTTTCGAAACACTTGGGCGCGGGCGTGCCAAAACCGTCAAGAGGCGGCGAAACAAAAACACCCGCGTCAGGAACGCGGGTGTCTGCGCGGGTGTCGTTTGGCCGGTGTGTGTGTCAGTGCACGGTGACCGGTGCCAGATCGTTCTGCCGGGCCAGCACAAAGGCCATCTTGCGGTCGCGCACCAGCGCCAGCCGTTCGCCATTGGCATTGTGCACGGCATACAGCTCTTGCTTGCCGCCCAGTTGGGTGCGGATTTCATCGGGCAGGTCGGCGGCTTTTACCGGCCGGACGTAAACGATCCGATCCTGTTCATGGGCCGCAAAAGGTACTTTGGAATTCATCGCATTACCCCTTTCTGATCTGGATGGTCTGCACCACGGTTTCCGGGCGCATCAGTGTCAGGTCGATGTGCAGCAGGCCGTTTTCCATGATGGCCTCGCCCACTTCGACCCCGTCAGCCAGCACGAAACTGCGCTGGAACTGGCGCGCAGCAATGCCCCGATGCAGGAAGACACGGTCAGCGCCGTCGTCGCGCTGGCGGCCGCGGATCACCAGTTGCCGGTCCTCGATGGTGATCGACAGGTCGGCCTCTGAAAACCCGGCCACGGCCAGCGTGATTCGGTAAGAGTCGGCGGAGGTTTGTTCGATATTGTAAGGCGGGTAGCCTTCGTTGCCGGATTTCGCGGTGCGTTCCAGCAGGCGTTCCAACTGCTCGAAGCCGAGCATGTGGGGATAAGCCCCAAGACTGAGTTTGCTCATGGACATGTCCTTCATCAAGCGACCGTCAGCGCGGGCCCCTTTCGGCGACCCGGCCACACGAATATGGGAAGACTGTCTGCGGCGTGCAAGGGCTTTGCGGAAGGCACTGAAATTGCTATCTTAGAGTTTGTCACACAGGGAAAGACCGCCATGAATGCGCCAACGGACATTTCTATGAAAACCGACGAAGTGTTGCGCGTGGAACTGGAAGTTTTCCGCCGCGAACACCGCGAGCTGGACGAGGCGATCCGCGTGATGCAGGAACGCGGCACTGCCGATCAACTTATGCTGCAACGGCTGAAGAAGAAAAAGCTGCGGCTCAAGGACAAGATTGCCCTGATCGAGGACCGCCTGCTGCCGGATATCATTGCGTAAGGCAGGCAGTCGCTTATAACGGCGCCCCATGTGAAGGGGAATGCCATGATCGAACCGCAGACCGTCAAAGTGGGCATCATCATGGGCAGCCAGTCGGACTGGCCCACGATGAAGGAAGCCGCCGACATCCTTGATGCGCTGGGCATCGCCTATGAGGCCAGGATCGTGTCGGCCCATCGCACGCCCGACCGGCTGTGGGACTATGGCAAGACCGCCGTGGACCGGGGGCTGCAGGTGATCATTGCCGGGGCTGGTGGCGCAGCGCACCTGCCGGGGATGATGGCGTCCAAGACCCGCGTGCCGGTTGTGGGCGTCCCGGTGCAGACGCGGGCGCTCTCGGGCGTCGACAGCCTGTATTCCATCGTCCAGATGCCGCGCGGGTTCCCGGTGGCGACCATGGCAATCGGGGCTGCCGGTGCCGCCAATGCCGGGCTGATGGCGGCAGGAATCCTTGCGTTGAACGATCCCGCGCTGGCACAGCGGCTGGACCATTGGCGCGCCGATCTGTCCGCCTCGATTCCCGATTCCCCGCAGCACGACTGAGCGCCGGAGACACCAAGATGACAACTCCCCTTCCCGCGGGCGCCGTGATCGGCATTATCGGTGGCGGCCAGCTGGGCCGGATGCTGTCGGTTGCCGCCAGCCGTTTGGGCTATCGCACGCATGTCTTCGAACCCGGCGCCAACCCGCCCGCAGGCCATGTGGCCGACCGGGTGACGACGGCCGGTTACGACGATCACGCCGCGCTGCGCGCCTTCGGGGAGTCGGTCGACGTGATCACCTATGAATTCGAAAACATCCCGACCGAGGCGCTGGACGTCCTGGAAGGCGCGGCCCCGATCCGTCCGGGGCGCGAGGCGCTGCGCGTCAGCCAGGACCGGCTGACCGAAAAGACGTTCCTGCGGGACCTAGGGCTTGCGACGGCCCCCTTCGCAGATGTCCCGGATGCCGCCGCGCTGGATGCGGCGCTGGGCCGGATCGGGGCCCCCGCGATCCTGAAAACCCGCCGGTTCGGCTATGACGGCAAGGGACAGGCGCGGATCATGGCGGCGGGTGACGCGGCAAGCGCGCTGGCCGACATGAACGGCGCGCCTGCGATCCTGGAAGGGTTCGTGAGCTTCAGTGCCGAGGTGTCGGTTATCGCCGCGCGCGGGCAGGGCGGTGACGTGGCCTGTTTCGATCCGGGCGAAAACGTGCATCGCGACGGGATCCTGCGCACCACCACTGTCCCGGCGCGGCTGTCCGCCGCGCAACGCACCGACGCGGTGCTGCTGGCGGCCCGGATCCTGAACGCGCTGGACTATGTCGGCGTGATGGGGGTCGAGTTGTTCGTGACGCCGCAAGGGCTTGTGGTGAACGAAATTGCCCCCCGCGTGCACAATTCGGGCCACTGGACGCAGAATGGCTGCGCCGTGGACCAGTTCGAACAGCACATCCGCGCCGTGGCGGGCTGGCCGCTGGGCGATGGCAGCCGCTATGCCGACGTGGTGATGGAAAACCTGATCGGTGACGATCTGGACCGCGTTCCGGGCCTGGCGCGCAACGCCGATGTGGCGATCCACCTCTATGGCAAGGCAGAGGTGAAGGCCGGCCGCAAGATGGGCCATGTGAACCGGATCATCCGGGGCTGATCCGGGTCAATCGTTTCGCTTGGTCTTGTTTCTAAAGCAAGAACCGCCGCCCCGCCTCGCCGCTGAGATAGGTCAGACGTCCCCCGGCAAAGGTCGCGCCAACGCGGCCGGTGGCCTGTTCCAGCACCACCAGATCGGCCCTGAGCCCCGGCACGATGCGGCCGCGATCGGTCAGGCCAAGGATGCGGGCAGGGGTTTCCGACACCATCGCCCAGGCGGTCGGCAGGTCGCACAGGCCGGCCTCTGCCAACTGCCACGCGGCATGGCGCAGGGCGGGATAGTGGTAATCAGAGGCCAGCGCATCGCAAAGCCCCATCGCCACCAGATCGCGCGCCGACACGTTCCCGGCATGGCTGCCGCCACGCATCACGTTGGGCGCACCAAGGATCACCGGCGCGCCGCTGTCCTTCGCGGCCTGTGCGGCCTCGGTCGTTTCGGGGAATTCCGACACCATGACACCACGCCCGGCCCAGTCGGTGCGGGTGGCGGCATCGTGGTCGTCGTGGCTGCCCAGGGTAATGCCGCGCGCCAGCAGTTGCGCACACAGCTTGTCCAGCGCGGCGGGCACCGCGACGCCCTTTTGGTGCAGCGCGATCATGTAGGCGAAATGGTCCTCGGGGCTGCGCCCGCTCTTGAGCGCCTGTCCGGTCAGCCGCTTGGGCCTGCGGCCGGTGGCAAGCCGGTCGTGCTGAAGGTGGTCGTTGAACACCACATAGCGGATGCCAAATCGGTCGATGGCCCGCAAGGCGCGATCGAAATTTTCCAGAAGGTGGGTTTCCAGCCGCAATTGCAGGCGCAGGTCGGTGTCGACCTGACGGGAAATATCCGTCACGATTTCAAAGACATGTTCGGCAAAATCCGGGCCACGCATGCCGCCTTCCCAGCTGAAGAACTGGGCCAGAACGGCTGTGGTGATCCCGTTGGCGGCCAGTTCCGCCTCGGTCGCCAGCATGCCGTTCCGCGCCTCTTTCAGGGCACCGCGACGGGGGGCCATATGGCGTTCGAACCCGTCGCCGTGAATGTCGACCAGACCCGGCAGGATCAGGAACCCGCGCAGGTCGATTTCGCGGCCCGCGGGGGCGTCTGCGATCACGCTGTCCGCAAGGCACAGGCGCGTGTCGGCCAGCCCTTCTGGCAACAGCACTTGCGCGCCGGACAGGGTCAGGTCAGTCATCGGTGCATATCCCGATCAGGCACGCCAGTTCCCGTGCGGTAAAGCTTTTGGTCCAGTCGAGGTCCGGGTCGAACCGCCCCTCTTGCAGGAACAGCAGGACCTGCGCGATGACCGCGGGGGCCTGCATCATGAAGGTGTGTGTCACCGGCAAAGAGATGTGCGCCGCCATCCCGGCCACCCTGGTCGAGGCGACGGTGACCTTACCGTCGTCGGCACCCGGCAACATCGCGGAATAGATCGGGTTCAGCGACCGGTCCCCGGCGACCACGCCAAGGTCGAAATCGACCGGCGGCAGTTGTTTGGGAAAGCTGTCGGCACCGGTGCCCAGTTGCAATCCGGCGGGTCCGTTGATCCATTCAAACAGCTCGATCCCGCCCAATTCGTCAACGATTTCGCTGCCTTGGTTCGGTGGGCCCAACATCACGACGCGGCCCAGATGGTCTGGGCGGTGATCCTTCAGCCACGCACGCAGCAGGATGCCGCCCATGGAATGGGTGACGAAATGCACGGTGTCGGTCCCGCATGCCGCGACCGCGCGGGGCAGGGTCTGATCCACCAGCGTCTGGATCCGCGCGCTGGTCGAGGGGTAGCCGGGGACGATGGTCTTGTAGCCGTGGACCTCCAGCACCCGGGCCATCAGCGCGAAGGAGAATTCGCTGCGCGCCAGGCCATGCAGCAGGACCACGCAATCGGCGCGGGCCGTGGGGGCGATCAGCAGAAGGCAAAGGGCAAGGATCAGGCGCATAGGCTTGGCATACGCTGCAATCGGCGCCTATGAAAGGGGGCGCAAAGAAGGAGAGGCAGGATGTCGCCACGGTTGGCTGTCAGGGCGGTTTTGTTGCATCAAAACAGGTTGTTGCTGGTCAATGCCTATGCCGGGGGGATCAGCGACCTGTGGTGCGCGCCAGGCGGTGGCGTGGAAAAGGGCGCATCGCTGCCCGACAACCTGCGGCGCGAGGTTTTCGAAGAAACCGGGCTGACGGTGAAGGTCGGGCCGCCCTGTCTGGTCAATGAATTTCACAGTCCTGGCAAGGGGTTCCACCAGGTTGAGCTGTTTTTTCGCTGCACGCTGGAGGCGGGTGCGCTGGACCCGGACTGGCAGGACCCCGAGCGCATCGTGGACCAGCGCCGGTGGGTCACACAAGAGGAGGTGGCGGGGATCCGGCTGAAGCCCGACAGCCTGCCGCGCGTCGCCTGGCACCGGGGGTTCGGGTATGACCCGCTGGAGCTGATCGTGTCGTAAAACCGCGATGCACAATCCATGCACATCCGATGCACAGTCCATGCGCATGAGCATGTGTTTCGCGGCGGGGGCGGCTGTCAGTCCAGAACCACGATCCCGGTGTGCTTGGCCTTGTCCTCTGGCTCGACATGGATGGTGATGTTGGCGTCGGGGATCGCGGATTTCAGCGCGGTTTCGATCCGGTCGCAGATCGCGTGCGAGGCCGATACGGTGGTTTCGCCCGGCACCACGAGGTGGAAGTCGATGAAGGTGACGCGCCCGGCATGGCGGGTGCGCAGGTCGTGCGCCTCGACCGCGCCGCCGGCTTCGGTCGAGATCACGTCGCGGATGGTTTGCAGGGTTTCCGCCGGCACGGCTTCGTCCAGCAGGCCCGACAGGCTGTCGCGGATGACCTTGAAACCGGACCACAGGATATGAATCGCGACGATGATTGCCATCAGCGGATCAAGCAGCCACCAGCCGGTGGTCAGCGCCAGCAGGATGCCGATCGCCACGCCGACCGAGGTGACCACATCGGCCATCAGGTGTTTGCCATCCGCCGCCAGCGCGGGCGAGCGCAATGCCCGGCCCCGGGTGATCAGGATCCAGCCCCAAAGCGCGTTCAACACCGTCGCGCCGCCGTTGATGAGCAGACCGTTCAGAGGTTCGGCCACCGGCTGCGGATCGAGGATCGTTCCGGCGGCTTCGCGCAGGATCAGCAGCGCGGCGATCACGATCATCACGCCTTCCAGAACGGCGCTGAAGAATTCCGCCTTGTGGTGGCCGTAGGGGTGGTTGGCGTCCGCCGGCATGGCGGCAACGCGCACCGCGATCAGGGCGGCCACGGCGGTGGCCAGGTTCACCGTGCTTTCCAGCGCGTCGGACAGCAGTGCGACAGACCCGGTGACCCACCAGGCCGACGCCTTGAGCGCAAGCACGGCAAGGCCAACGATCAGGCTGCCAACAGCAAGTTGCATACGTTTGGTCACGGCGGCACCGTTCCGGTTGCTGGGTCTGCCTTGATAGCCATGCGGCGTGCGGGCTTCAACCGAAGCTTGGCGGCAATTCGTGACCTGGGGGTGAAAAAATTCAGGTGCTGCGCGGTTGATCCAGCTTCCAGCGCAGGTTTGCCCGAACCGCGGGCCATTCCGCGGCGGTGATCGAATAAACCGCGGTGTCGCGCAGCGTGCCTTTCGCCATGACCATGTGCGACCGCAAGATCCCGTCAAGCCTGGCGCCCAGCCGTTCGATGGCGCGGCGGCTTTGGTGATTCAGGAAATGGGTGCGGAATTCGACGGCGATGCAATCGAGCGTTTCGAAAGCCCGGGTCAGCAGCATCAGCTTGCAGTCGGTGTTGATCGGGGTGCGCTGCACGGCGGCGCGGTACCATGTCGATCCGATTTCCACCCGGCGGTTGGCGGCGTCGATGTTCATGTAGGTGGTCATGCCCACGGCCCGGCCCGTGGCGTTTTCGATCACGGCAAAGGGCAGCATGGAGCCAGCGCTGCGCAGCGACAGACGGCGGTCGATTTCCTTGGCCATGTCCTCGGGACGGGGGATCGAGGTGTACCACAGCCGGTACAGATCGCCATCGGCGGCGGCTTCGGTCAGGTCGGCGCAATGCGCCTGCGACAGGGGTTCCAGCGTGGCGTGGGGACCGGTGGCGGTGAAGGCTTCGGGCCAGGGGGACATGGATCATTCCTGCGTTTGCGAAGTTTCATGCACCATGGGTGCAACGGACTTTGGTCGCAACGCAGAAAAATGGCGCCCGGAGGCGCCATTTTCCGGTCCGGGGTCAGCCGTCCTGTTCGGCCAGCCAGCGTTCCGCTTCCAGCGCCGCCATGCATCCCATGCCCGCCGAGGTCACGGCCTGGCGGTACTTGTGGTCGATCAGGTCGCCCGCCGCAAAGACGCCGGGGATCGAGGTGGCGGTGCTGTCGGGTTCGGTCACGACATAGCCGCCCATGTGGGTTTCCAGCTTGTCCTTGACCAGTTCGTTGGCCGGGGCGTGGCCGATGGCGATGAACACCCCCTTGCAGGGGATTTCCGTGACCTCGCCGGTCTTGACGTTCTTGACCTTGACGCCTTCGACGCCCAGCGGGCTTTCGGTGCCGATGACTTCTTCGAGTTGGTGGAACCAGAGAGGTTCGATCTTGGGGTTCTTCATCAGGCGGTCTTGCAAGATCTTTTCGGCGCGCAGTTCGTCGCGGCGGTGGATCAGCGTGACCTTCGAGGCGAAGTTGGTCAGGAACAGCGCCTCTTCCACGGCGGTGTTGCCGCCGCCGATGACAACGATTTCCTGCCCGCGATAGAAGAAGCCGTCACAGGTGGCGCAGGCCGAGACACCGAAGCCCTTGAACTTGTCCTCGGACGGCAGGCCCAGCCATTTGGCGCGGGCACCGGTGGCCAGGATGATCGCATCCGCTTCGAACGTGGTGCCACTGTCGGCGTGGGCCTTGAACGGGCGGCTGTCGAGGTCGAGCGAGGTGATGTAATCCGACACGATTTCACAGCCCATGGCGCGGGCGTGGGCCTCCATCTTGACCATCAGGTCGGGGCCCTGGATTTCGGATTCGCCCGGCCAGTTCTCAACCTCGGTCGTGGTGGTCAACTGGCCACCGGGTTCCATCCCCTGCACGAGGATCGGTTCCAGCATGGCACGGCTGGCATAGACGCCGGCGGTATAGCCCGCGGGGCCAGAGCCAATGATCAGGACCTTGGTGCGGCGCGTGTCAGACATTTGGGGCCTCTTGTCTTGGAATGACGTATTCAACGGACCATATATCGTCGCGCCCGCTGCCGTTAAAGCCCCCTTGGCGTGGGGTGCCTGGTTCCTGCGTCGAATTGTTCAAGTTAAGATTGTTGCGCGTTCGCGAAATATTATTGCGCACACCCGCGGAGATGCTATAAGATTCGCACAAAACAAGAGGACGACAATGCCCGGTAACCGCCTTGATCCCATCGACCGCAAGATATTGTCCGAGCTTCAGGCCGACGGGCGGATGACGAATGTCGAACTGGCCAAGCGCGTGGGGATTTCCGCACCGCCCTGCCTGCGGCGGGTGCGGGCGCTGGAAGACCAGGGGTTTGTCCGGGGCTATCACGCCGACATCAACAGCCGCGAACTGGGGTTCGAGGTGCAGGTTTTCGCGATGGTGGGGCTGCAAAGCCAGGCCGAATCCGACCTGCGTGCATTTGAGGGACGCTGCCGGTCGTGGCCGCTGGTCCGGGAATGCCACATGCTGAACGGCGAGGTGGATTTCATCCTGAAATGCGTGGCACCCGACCTGAGCACGTTCCAGACCTTCCTGACGTCGGAACTGCTGACGGCGGACAACGTGGGCAGCGTCAAGACATCGCTGGTGATCCGCTGCGCCAAGGACGAACCGGGCGTGCCGTTCGACGTACTGGAAGAGCGGCTGAGCCGCTCTGCCTGACAGGGGTTTCCCGGGATTGAACTGAACGGATGGATGCCCGGCGATCAGCCGGACATCAGGTTGTCGATGACTTCGCGGGTGGTGCGGGTCATCGTCAGTTCGCCGAAATCTTCCAACATTTCCAGATTGGGGAACATCGACAGGAACAGGGCGCGCATGTTCTGTCCCAGGTCGGTCGCGATCGAGCGGCCGGGGTGATAGGTTTCCATTTCAAAACCGCCGGCGTTGATCGTGCCGTGGCGTTTCAGCGCCAGGTGATACAACTGCACGGAACTGGGTGGGGTCACGGCAAAGATGCGGTCATCGTCCTCGAAGTCGCGCACCGGGGCCAGAACGGTGGCGTTGCCGATCAGGCTTTGCAGTTTTTCGCGGCGCACGGTCATGCGGGCAGCGGGGCCGACCAGCAGATCGACCATCGGGCGCCCAAAGCCGAAGGTTTCCGCGGTGACCCGGTACAGGCTGGTGAGCGAGCTTTCCGAGGCCGGGGTGTTCGGCACGAAGACGGTAGAGCCGATCCAGACCACGGTTTCCAGGCCGCGGGTGGTTTCCAGGCGGTCGCCGGGCAACAGATCCTCGACCGCGATCGGGCCGGTTTCGGTTGCGATCAGCGTACCGCGGGCAAAGGCGCTGGCGGTTTCTTCGAACAGGGGGGTGGCCGGGGCAATCACCTGTTTGCTGGTGATCGACATGTCGGGCTGAAGGGCGGCGACTTCGTATTTGCGCATCAGCGACACGGGGCGGCGCTGGGGGGCTGGTCTGGTTTCGGCAGATTTGCCGGGAACCGGAAGTGCGACGGCGGTGTGCGCGCCAAGCGCACGGTGCTGGAGGCTGGCCATGTGATCACCCTGTGCAGTGGTCACAGTCGTGCTGGCCCCCACCAACAACAACGAAAGGACGAGTTACGGAACATGTAAAGTAAGGACAAAATGGCGTGAATTTCCCCATTCTGTCAAAACTGAAGCGCCGTAACCCGTGTTTCGCGTGTCAATCCCGAGGTCGGAACGCGGATTGTTCGGGGGGCGGGGACAAGTTTGCCACAATCTGGATCACGCCTGTCGAATCGCCTTGGAGGTCATCGGCTGGGCCTTCCACGGCAGGGTGACCTTTACCTCTTTCGAGGTCTTGAGGATGGACTTTGTAAAGCGGGACGTCTTGGTCTTCATGACACTGCTCCTTGTCACTGGTTACTTGAACACGTCACGGCCTGTTTTCGTGACAAGACCAGGATCGTTAACCAATGTGACCGGTTTGGGGCAGGGGCGGGACAATTCCGCGTTTTGGAAACAATTGTCCCGGATTCGGAATAAGTAATTGAAAGACATAAAAAATCCGACAATTCGCCTTGGAATCGCCGGGTGCGGATGGGATCGGACTGGTCTGGGTACCGGGCCGATTTGGCCGGGTGTGCGGGATGTCCCGTCGGGGATCAGATCCTTGCGCGATGCAGGGCGGGGATCGCCCGGGTTACGCCGCGCCCCTGATCTGCGGGGCGCGCGGTTCGCGTAGGGATCGGATCAGGCGCTCTTGAGTTCAAGCGGCTTGGCAACGCGCTTTTCGATCATGGCGGCCCGACGGGCACCGCGTTCCCACGGCATTGCTACGTCAGTGGTCTTCGAGGTCTTGACGATCGACTTAACGAAACGACGGGTTTTCATGGTCTTGCTCCTTGGGTTCGGCGCCCGGGCTGTTTACCGCTCGGACAGGATCAATATCGCGTTCCATTGGGGCGGGTCTTGGACCAGTTTTGGTTAATTTTGCGAAGTTTGTGCCGCAATTCAGACGCAATTGGTTAACGGCTTTAGGTCGTTGTAATTGCTTGTGAAAATGCCGCTTTTGGCCTGCTTTTGGCAGGTTTCAAAAGGGTAAATGTGGTCAGGAAATTGGTGAATCGGACAGATTCAGAGCCGGATCGTCGAAATCAGGCGGCCATAGTCGGCCTCTTTCTCGTGAACGGAGCGGCGGTAGGAGTAGAATCTCTTGGAATCACTGTAGGTGCAGTGACGGGTCCATTCCGAGTCGATTCCCGCCGCGCGCAGGCGGTGCAGACCAAAACCCGGAAGGTCGAAATGCAGGCGGTCGCCCGCGCCGCCGGCGAAGAAGCGCGAATAGGTCGGATCCTGTTCCATGAACGTGTCGAAGAATTCCGGCCCGACCTCGTAGTTGCGCTGGCTGATGCAGGGGCCGATGACGGCAAAGATGTTGTCGCGGTCGGCCCCCAGCGCGATCATCGCGTCCACGGTGTTTTCCAGAACCCCGTCCAGTGCACCGCGCCAGCCGGCGTGCGCGGCCCCGATCACCCCTGCCTCGGCATCGGCGAACAGCACCGGCTGGCAATCGGCGGTCAGGATTCCCAGTGCGATGCCGGGGGTGTTGCTGACCATCGCGTCGGCGCGGGGCTTGTCGGTGCCGAAGGCTTCGGTGACGGTGACCACATCCGGGGAGTGGACCTGATGCACGGTCAGCAGGCTGTCGAGGGGGACATCCATCGCGCTGGCCACGCGGCCGCGGTTGATCGTCACGATCTCGGCCTGATCGGTGGAGCCTGCGCCGCAGTTCAGACCCGCGAACACGCCAGAAGATGCGCCGCCGCGCCGGGTGAAGAACCCGTGACGCAGGGGGGCGAGGCAGTCGGACGTGATGATCTCGAGCGTCATGGGTCCAGTCCCGGTGGCGGTTGCGATCCGTCGGGATAGAGCCCGAGAATCTTGAACAAGGTCCCCATTTCCTTGGGGTGGGTCAACCGGCGATGTGCGGCAATATGCTGATCCAGCGTAGCGCCTTGCAGGCCGCGCGCAAGGGCCTGCGCGCGCTGGGTGAGGCCCAGCCGTTCAAGGAAGATGCCCTGCGGTGTCAGGCGGGTGAAACGGCAGGGAACGGCCTGTGCCAGCGCCTCGAAATCGACATGGGCGGTCAGGTCGCACTGGCCGGGGGCGGCCAGCGGATCGACAGGCTTGTGGGCCTGCACGGCCTGGAACGTGTCCCCGAGGGAACGCCAGTCGCCATAGTCGATCAGCAGCGCGGCGCCGCCATGCGCCTTGATCCGCGTGCCGATGGTAGCGGCGATGGCCTGCGCGGGGGCGCAGGTTTCGATCAGGTCGCCGTCTTTCGTGTCTTGCAGGCGGTGCGCCAGGGCGGCGTGCGGGACCGGGGCGGTTTCGCCGAAACTGAGTGCGCCGCCTGACAGGCCGATCACCCGTTCGGCCCAGCCGTCGCCGCGCCGGATGAACTGGCGGATCGGCAGGGCGTCGAAAAATTCGTTGGCCACCAGGAACAGCGGGGCGTCGGGCAGGGCGTCGACGCTGTCTGCCCAGGTGACGGGAGAGGTCTTCAGCGTCTCGCGCTGGGTGGCGCGCAGGGCGGGGCTGGCTTCGACCAGAACGATCCGGGCGGCGGCGTGAAAGCCGGGGACACGGGCGGTTGCGCGCAGGATATCGGCCATCAGCGTGCCGCGCCCGGGGCCGGGTTCGGCCAGGACGAAGGGCGTGGGCGCGCCCTGGTCCAGCCAAGCTTGCGCCAGCGACAGGCCGATCAGTTCGCCGAACATCTGGCTGATCTCTGGCGCGGTGACGAAATCCCCGGCAGCGCCGAAGGGCTGCGCCGTGGTGTAGTAGCCGTGTTCGGGGTGCAGCAGGCAGGTTGCCATGTATTGCGCCACGGTCAGCGGGCCGCTGGCGGCGATCTGTGCCCTGAGGATCGGCGCAAGCGCGGTCATGGGCGGGCTGCGCGGCTGCGCCAGATGGCATAGGCGCCGATCACGACCATCGGCAGGGACAGCAGTTGGCCCATGGTAAGGCCATAGCCGTTCAGGTGCAGCGCCAGTCCCAGCGGGTTGCCCGGAGAAATGAACTGTGCATCCGGCTGGCGAACGAATTCGACAAGAAAACGCGACAGGCCATAGCCCGCGAAGAACGTGCCGAAGACAAGGCCCGGGCGTTTCAGCGCGCCGCGGCGATAGGCCAGCCAGACCAGCACGACGGTCAGCAGCGCGCCTTCCAGCAGCGCTTCGTACAGTTGCGACGGGTGGCGGGCGCAGAGTTCGCCCAGCGGCTGGCCACAGTCTTGTGCGGCCGCGCCCGGGAAGATCACGGCCCAGGGCACATCGGTGGGGCGGCCCCAAAGCTCGGCGTTGATGAAATTGGCGATGCGCACAAGAAACAGCGCTGGCGGGGTGCCAAGCGCCATCATGTCGGCGGTGGACCACAGCGGCAGGGCCTGGCGGCGACAGTAGATGAAGACCGCCAGAATCACCCCGGTCAGCCCGCCGTGGAAGGCCATCCCGCCTTCCCACAAGTGCAGGATTTGGCCGGGGTTTTGCAGGTAGTAGCCAGGCTGGTAGATCAGCACGTAACCCAGCCGCCCGCCGAGGATGATGCCGATGACGATCCATGTCAGCAGGTCTTCCAGCTGTGCGGGCGTCATCGCGGGCCTGTCTTGCGGCCAGAGCGCAGGGCGGCGCAGCGCGTGCGTCGCCAGTTTCCAGCCGATCACGATGCCGACGATATAGGACAGCGCGTACCAGCGCAGGGCGAACTCCATCCCGAACAGCGTGATCGAGAAGATTTCGGGCGAAATGTTCGGAAAGGGAATACCGGCCTGCATGTGCGTCTCTGTGCCTCTGACAATCGGGGGAAGTCAACCTTGAGCCTCGGGGCGATGAGGCCCATATAGGGATCAAATGCAACGGCGGAGTAAGCGATGCAGACGCGGAACAAGGTGCTCGACGATATTTCCCAGCTTTTTACCAACGCCATGGGCGTGGCGCAGGGCGCGCGGGAAGAGGCCGAGACGGCGGTGAAGTCGATGATGGACCGCTGGCTGGCGGATCGCGATTTCGTGACGCGCGAGGAATTCGATGCCGTGCGTGCCATGGCCCAGAAGGCCCGCGAAGAGAACGAGGCTCTGAAAGCGCGTCTGGATGCCTTGGAGTCCGCGAAAAAGTAATCCGGGCATTTGCTGAAAATTTTCTGCTTAAGCCCGGTTTAACCTGCCTTCTGTCATGACGGTTCTGTCGAGATTGAGGGGCAAGGATCATGACGGGATTGGGCAATGGCCCCCTTGGGCCACAAAGCGCGCTGGCGCAGGCGGTTGCGGTGCGCGACCGTGGCACCATGGCCATGGTGAAGGCGGCGGTGCAGCATCGGAACGTACTGTTGGCCTATCAGCCGATCGTTCAGGCAGGGCGGCCCGACAAGATTGCCTATTACGAGGGGCTGATCCGGGTGCTGGATGAAACCGGGCGGATCATCCCGGCCAAGGATTTCATCGACGCGGTCGAGGAATCGGAAACCGGGCGGATGCTGGATTGCATCGCGCTGGAAAAGGGGTTGGTGGCGCTGTCGCGGGTGCCCGACCTGCGGCTGGCGATTAACATGTCGGCCCGGTCGATCGGCTATCGCCGCTGGATGCGGCTGTTGACCCGGGCGCTGGACCGCAATCCGACGATCGGCGAACGGCTGATTCTTGAGATTACGGAAACCAGCGCGATGCTGGTGCCGGAACTGGTGGTCAGCTTCATGGCCGGGTTGCGCGACCGTGGGATCGCCTTTGCGATTGACGATTTCGGGGCGGGGTATACCGCGTTCCGGTATTTCCGTGATTTCCAGTTCGACATCCTGAAAATCGATGGCCAGTTCATCCAGGGAATCGCCCGTGACCCGGACAACCAGGTGCTGACCCGCGCCATGGTGGCGATTGCCCAGCAATTCGATATGTTTTCCGTCGCTGAAAAGGTCGAACGCGACGAAGACGCGCGCTTTCTGACCCAGATCGGGGTGGATTGCCTGCAAGGATTCTATTTCGGTGCTCCGACGGTCCGACCGCCGTGGGAAGATCAGCCGCGAAATAAAATTTCCGCCTGAGACAAAGTTTCCTGTATGCTGTCGTACACTGATCGGGTACTGCCCCTGCGTAAACCGGGGTTGTTTCTGCGGCGCAGCAGAGTCATGGTCCCGGCGTCACATGACTGGTGGAGGACACATCAATATGACCAATGTCGTGATCGCATCTGCTGCCCGGACCGGTGTCGGCAGTTTCCTGGGAACATTCGCCAACACCCCGGCCCACGAACTGGGTGCCGCCGTGCTCGAGGCTCTGGTGGCCCGCGCGGGTGTGGAAAAGGGCGAAGTTTCGGAAACCATCCTGGGCCAGGTGCTGACCGCCGGTCAGGGCCAGAACCCGGCGCGTCAGGCGCATATCCATGCCGGCCTGCCGCTTGAATCCGCGGCCTGGGGCATCAACCAGGTCTGCGGCTCGGGCCTGCGCGCGGTGGCGCTGGCAGCCCAGCACATCCAGCTTGGGGACGCGGACATCGTTTGCGCCGGTGGCCAGGAAAACATGTCGATGTCGCCGCATTGCGCAACGCTGCGCCAAGGCCAGAAGATGGGCGACATGAGCTATATCGACACGATGATCCGTGACGGTCTTTGGGATGCCTTCAACGGCTATCACATGGGGCAGACCGCGGAAAACGTGGCCGAGCAGTGGCAGATTTCCCGCGACGTGCAGGATGAATTCGCCGTTGCCAGCCAGAACAAGGCCGAGGCCGCCCAGAAGGCCGGCAAGTTCGCGGACGAGATCATCCCCTTCACCATCAAGACCCGTAAGGGCGATGTGGTGATGGACAAGGACGAATACATCCGCCACGGCGCCACCATCGAAGCGATGCAGAAATTGCGTCCGGCCTTTACCAAGGACGGTTCGGTCACCGCGGCGAACGCCTCGGGTCTGAACGACGGCGCGGCCGGAGCCCTGCTGATGACCGCCGACAACGCCGAAAAGCGCGGGATCGAGCCGCTTGCGCGGATCGTGTCCTATGCCACTGCGGGTCTGGACCCGAAAATCATGGGCGTCGGCCCGATCTATGCATCGCGCAAGGCGCTGGAAAAGGCGGGCTGGTCGCCCGAGGACCTGGACCTGGTCGAAGCCAACGAAGCTTTTGCCGCACAGGCCTGTGCCGTGAACAAGGACATGGGCTGGGATCCCGCAATCGTGAACGTGAACGGCGGCGCCATCGCCATCGGTCACCCGATCGGCGCATCGGGCGCGCGGATCCTGAACACGCTGCTGTTTGAAATGCAGCGCCGGGGCGCGAAAAAGGGTTTGGCGACCCTGTGCATCGGCGGCGGCATGGGCGTGGCCATGTGCCTGGAGCGCCCGTAACGGACGGCTGAACGGAAATGGGCGCTTCGGCGCCCTTTTTCATACAATGCGACGTGAGGAATGCCGCGTCGCAGCAAAATATTCACGCAACATTGTTGCGCATCGGGATGAACTTGGGTAACGACGTTACCAAGGAATGCCAAAGGTTGGAGGAACATCATGGCACGAGTTGCACTTGTCACCGGGGGAAGCCGGGGGATCGGGGAGGCGATTTCCAAGCGGTTGAAAGCAGACGGCTTTGAGGTTGCCGCGACCTATGCCGGCAACGACGAGAAGGCCGCGGCCTTCACCGCCGAAACCGGGATCAAGACCTACAAATGGAACGTGGCCGATTACGAGTCGTCCAAGGCGGGCATCGCGCAGGTCGAAGCCGACCTGGGCCCCGTTGACGTGGTCGTGGCCAACGCGGGTATCACCCGCGACGCGATGTTCCATCGCATGACCCCAGACCAGTGGAACGAAGTGATCGCCACCAACCTGACCGGCGTGTTCAACACCGTGCACCCGGTCTGGAACGGAATGCGCGACCGCAAGTTCGGCCGGGTGATCGTGATTTCCTCGATCAACGGGCAAAAAGGCCAGGCGGGGCAGGTGAACTATGCCGCGACCAAGGCGGGCGACCTGGGCATCGTGAAATCGCTGGCGCAGGAAGGCGCGCGCTTTGGCATCACCGCCAACGCAATCTGCCCGGGCTATATCGCAACCGAAATGGTGATGGCGATCGACGAATCCGTGCGGGAAAAGATCATCAAGGGCATCCCGGCGGGTCGCCTGGGCGAGCCCGAGGAAATCGCGCGTTGCGTGGCGTTCCTGGCTGCCGACGATGCCGGCTTTATCAACGGTTCGACGATTTCGGCCAACGGGGCGCAGTTCTTCGTCTGATCCCGTTCGGGCTTTGAAAAACAGCAAAGGGCCGGTCGTCTGACCGGCCCTTTCTGCATCCCGTAAGAGCGTCGCGCGCAGGCTCAGCGGGACTGGGTGCGGAACATCCAGCCGAAAGCGGCGGCGAAGGCCTTGGCGCGTTCGTGGTGGGCGGCGCGCATTGCGTCGTGGCGGCTGCGGGTGGTGGGGGCTTCGATCATGTCAGTATTCCTTATCTGGGTGTGGGGCGCCTTGGGCGCTGTTGTCTTTCTGATCCCAATATGGGTTGATTTTCACGGCGCGACAAACGAGAGTTTTCTGACATCAGTTAAGGAAAACTTGTGTGAATGAACGTCTGCCCCCGCTGACCGCCTTGCGCGCGTTCGAGGCCGCTGCGCGGCATTTGTCCTTTGCCAAGGCGGCGGCAGAGCTGCATGTGACCCCCGCCGCGCTGTCGTTCCAGATCAAGTCGCTGGAGGACCACCTGGGCGCGCCGGTGTTTCGTCGGTTGAACCGCGCGGTGGAACTGACAGAGGTGGGGGCGCAACTGGCGCCGGGGGTCTCGGACGGGTTCGACCGGCTGAACGTGGCCTGGCGCGCGGCGCTTCGGTCGCAGCAAGAGGACATGCTGACTGTGACGGCCGGCCCGGCCTTCACGGCGAAATGGCTGGCACCGCGGCTCTATGATTTCGCACAGGCGCATCCGGGGATCGAACTGCGCGTATCGGCCACGTTGCGGCGCATGAGCTTTGAGCGGGACGATATCGACGTGGCGATCCGCTTTGGCTATGGCCCCGATGCCGGGCTGTTTTCCGTTCCGCTGATCGACGAGGTGTCGCTGCCGGTTATGGTGCCACGCCTGACCGAGGTTTACGGCGATCCGGCGACCTTGCCGCGCGCCCCGCTGATCTATGACGATTCGGTCGATTTCCTGGACCCGCCCGCCGATTGGGCGGCCTGGTTCCGGGCGGCGGGTGTGCCCGGCACCCCGCCGGGGGGGACCCATTTCAGCCAGGCCGATCACGCCATCGACGCGGCGCTGGCCGGGGCGGGGGTGCTGCTGGGGCGCAAATCGTTGCTGGCCAAGGCGCTGGCAGAGGGGCAGTTGGTGGCCCCGTATGACGTGGCGCTCGCGACCGAGGCGCGGTTCCGGTTTCTTTGTCGCAAGGGGCAGGAAACCCGCCCGGCGATTGCCGCCTTCCGCCGCTGGATCCAGGCGGAGGCCGCGCGCTACGCCCATGTGCTGGAAGGCAAGCGCATCGTTGTCACCGGACTACCCGCGTGAGCGCTGGCAGAAACAAGAAGGGCCGGTCAGATGACCGGCCCAGCGTTTTGGGTTGGAAAAGAGGCGGCGCGCCGTTTTGGCGGCCTCAGTTCGCGGACAGTCGCGCGATTTCCTCTTTCAGTCTGAGCTTCTGCTTTTTCAGATCCGCAATATGAAGGTCGTCCACGCCAGGGGAGCGTTGCGCCATTTCCACTGCCTCTGACAGGGATTGGTGCTTTTTCTTCAGTTCCTGCAAATGTGAACTCAAGCTCATGGATTCCTCCTGTTGATGGTGTAGGCCTTCAGGACACCACAGATTTTTCGTTCTGTCACGAAAACTTCGCAATTGTCCGTGGTTTTCGGCTGTTTCGAGCCTAAAGCGGCGTTTTGTCATCGGGAAAGGGCAGCGCGGCGGCGTCGCGCATCACAGCGTTGACCGGGGCGGAATAAGGGTTGGCGTCGGGCTGATGATCCGTGGCCCTGTGCAGGATCAGCGGGGCGTGGAACCGGAACGGCGCACGCCCGGCGCGACGCCCGCGCAGCAGGATCAGGCGGGGCGGGCGGTTGGGCCGAGGGGCCAGCGGTAACAGCTCGACCGAGCCGAGGTGTGCGGTGAAATGGGTCAGCAATTCGGGCAGGCGTTCGGCGCGCTGAATGAAGGTGGCGGTGCCACCCGGCGCCAGCCGTTTGGCCGCGATTTCCACCCATTGAGCCAAAGGCGTCTGGCCGGCCAGCGCGATTTCGCGGTCTGCGGCGGTGGCGCCCTTGCGGGTGCTGGCCTGAAAATACGGTGGATTTGCAAACACATGGTCAAACTGAACCTGTCGGACGTGCCCGGGCAGGGCTGTCAGGTCAGCGGTTTCAATCGTGCCGTCCAGCGCATTTTCGGCAAGGTTGCGGCGGGCCAGATCGGCATAGCCCGGTTGCAGTTCGACCCCGGTCAGATGCAGCCCCGGCACCCGTGTGCCAAGACACACCAGCGCCGGGCCGCCGCCGCAGCCCAGTTCCAGCACGGTCTGCCCAGGCTTGGCCGTCACCGCGGCGGCCAGCAAGACCGGATCGGTGCCGGCGCGGTAGCCGTTTCGCGGTTGCCAGACCCGCGCCCGCCCGCCCAGGAAATCGTCGCAGGTCAGTTCATCCGTGGTGAAGGGGGCGTCCCTCAATATTTCACCCCGCTCAGGCGCAGGATGCGGCGGGCATCATCCAGTTCGTCGCGCCGGACCATCAGGCGGCGCGGCAATATGCCGATCGATCCTTCGAGGACGCTCATATTTACGTCCATTTCAAAGGTGGCTATACCCTCCTCTTCAAGAAGGGTCTTCACCAGGGGGATCAGCGTGATGTCGTTGGTGCGCAGAAGCTCTTCCATGTTGGGGACATAAGGACAAGGCATGGCCCTTGTCGAGAGCGGTTACGGGGGAGTGATGAGCCTGGATAGCCCGATTACAAAGCCGCACGAGCGACTGGCTGCTGCGCTGGCAGATGAAATGGGCGCGGTCAACGCGCTGATCCGTGATCGCATGGCGTCGGAACACGCGCCCCGGATTCCCGAGGTGACGGCGCACCTGGTCGAGGCGGGGGGGAAACGCCTGCGCCCGATGCTGACGCTGGCGACGGCGAAGATGTGCGGCTATGACGGGCCGTTCCATATTCACCTGGCGGCGACGGTCGAATTCATTCACACCGCCACGCTGCTGCATGACGACGTGGTCGACGAAAGCAACCAGCGCCGGGGCCGGCCCACGGCGAACCTGCTTTGGGACAACAAGTCCAGCGTGCTGGTGGGCGATTACCTGTTCGCGCGGTCGTTCCAGTTGATGGTGGAAACCGGCAGCCTGCGGGTGCTGGACATCCTGTCGAACGCCGCCGCCACGATCGCCGAGGGCGAGGTGCTGCAACTGACGGCCGCGCAGGATCTGCGCACGACAGAGGCGACCTATACCCAGGTGGTGCGCGGCAAGACCGCCGCGCTGTTTGCCGCCGCGACCGAGGTGGGGGGCGTGATCGCCGGGCGCAGCGAGGACGAGATCAAGGCGCTGTTCGACTATGGCGACGCGCTGGGCATCGCGTTCCAGATCGTTGACGACCTGCTGGATTACTGGGGCACCGATGCGACCGGCAAGAACGTTGGCGACGATTTCCGCGAACGGAAACTGACGCTGCCGCTGATCAAGGCGGTGGCCAAGGCCGACGACACGGAACGTGCGTTCTGGAAGCGGGTGATCGAAAAGGGCGACCAGCGCGACGGCGATCTTGAACACGCGATCGAACTGCTGAACAGGCATGGCGCGTTGGAAGAGACCCGGCAGGATGCGCTGGCCTGGGCCGCCAGGGCGAATACTGCAATGGCGTCGCTGCCGAAATCGGATCTGCGCGACATGCTGATCGACCTGAACGATTACGTTGTGGCACGGGTCAGCTGATCCGCGCGTGCCGTGTTGGAAACGACCCGCCCCGGAGGTGATCCGGGGCGTTTTCACGTCCGAACGCTATTTCAGGGCGCAGGCGGTCACCCACCAGTCGGGGTGATCCGCGGCCAGTCGTGCTGCCCCGGCCTGCGCGTCCTGTGCCGTCGCGAACAGGGCAAAGCAGGTGGCGCCCGATCCTGACATCCGCGACAGCGCGCAGCCCTGCAGCGCGTCCAGTGCCGACAGAACCGTGCCGATTACCGGTTGCAGCGCAATGGCGGGCGCCTGCAGGTCGTTGCGCTGTTCTGACAGCCATCGCACCACCGCCGGAAAGCCGCCACCTTCGGGCCAGGGCGTCATCGGAGGGTTGTCCTTGCGCGGCAGGGCGCGGAAGACCTCGGGCGTGGAGACAGCGATGCGAGGGTTCACCAGCACCGCGTTCAGCGGCTCTTGATACAGCGGCAAGACCCAGTCGCCGATGCCCTGCATATGCGCGGCATGGGCCACCATGCAGACCGGCACGTCGGCCCCAAGCGTGATCGGGTCAAACGGCGCGGGCTGGTTGTACAGTTTTTCCATTGCCTTGAGGGTTGCGGCGGCGTCGGACGATCCGCCGCCGATCCCCGCCGCCATCGGCAGGTGTTTTTCCAGCGTGATCGCAACCGGCTGTCCAAAGGCATCCGCCGCGCGCCAGCACAGGTTGCCGGGATCGGCAGGCACACCTTCGGCCATCGGGCCGGTGATGGTCAGCGAGGTGTCTTCTGCCTTTGCCACCGTGACGCGGTCGCCCACGTCGGCAAAGACGACATAGCTGTCGAGCAGGTGATATCCGTCTTCGCGTTGTCCGGTGACATGCAGTGTCAGGTTGATCTTGGCCGGGGCAAAGACCTTAGTTGTCGCCATCGGCCACCTTCAGCGGGTCGGCGCCTTCTTCGATCAGGACTTCGTCCAGCCCGACCTCAAGCTTGCGGCGAATGCGGTCTGGGTCGACCTCTTCCGAGGCGGTGCCGTGATCGAGGAAGGACAGTGCGCGGCGCCACATGAAGCGGGCTTCCATGTGCCGGCCCACGGCCCAGTAGACATCGCCCAGGTGGTCGTTCACCACCGGGTCCACCGGCATCAGTTCTGCCGCACGTTCCATGTGGCCGACGGCTTCATCATAGCGGCCCAGCGTGTAAAGCACCCAGCCGAGCGAGTCGACGATATACCCGGAATTCGGGCTGGCATCGACGGCGCGTTCGATCATGTCCAGCGCCTCGTCCAGCTTGATATGCTGTTGAACCAGGGAATAGCCAAGGTAATTCAGGATATTGGGCTGGTTCGGGTTCAGCTCCAGCGCCTTGCGCAGGTCGGCTTCGGCGTTCGGCCAGTCCCCGACGCGCTCATTGCATATGCCACGGGCGTAATACAGGAACCACTGGCGTTGGGGGTCGCCTTCGTAAAGGTCCAGCGCCTTGGTATAGGCGGTCACCGCCTCGGCAAAGCGTTCCATCTTGCGCATGGTGTCGCCCAGGGTGGATTGCACGATGGCCATGTCGCCATGGGTCTTGGCCAGGCTTTCCAGCACTTCGATCGCGGCCTCGTCCCGACCGCTGTCGCGCAGGGCGGCGGCGCGGCCGATTTCGGCGGCGTGGAAGGACGGATTGTCGCTTGGCACCTTGCGATAGGTTTCCACCGCCAGATCCGACTGGCCGATCTTTTCCAGCAGTTCGGCGGTCAGCAGGATGGCCGGCACATGATCGGGGCGCAGGTATTCGGCCAGCCGGGCATAAAGCAGGGTGAAATCGTCATCCGCTTCGTCGCTGAGCGCGCCGGCCAGCGTGTAGAAGGTTTCCGCCATCCCGTCGCGGGCGCTGCGCACGGTGGTGAAGGGCAGGGCGTCGCCGGCCTTCAGGGTGTCCACCATCTGGGTCAGTTCAGGGTCCAGGTCGCCCCGGAACTGTTGGTTGATCAGCGTGACGGCATCGTCGTAGCGTTGCAACTGGCTGAGGATCTGGGCGCGCGCGACCACTGCCCGGCGGGTGTTGCGCATTGGACCGACCGCCGGGTCCGACAGGATGTCGATCGCGGTTTCGAAATCCCCGACAGAGGCGAGCGCTACCGCCTTGTGATACATGGCAAAGCCGGTCAGGACACGTTCCTGCCCGACTTCGTCAAAGGCGACCAGCGCGGCAGTCATGTCGCCTTCGCCCAGTGTGGCCCAGGCCTTGACCAACCCGTCGGCCAGCGGGCCGACGCCCCGGTCTTCGTCCAGGCGCTTGAGGATCTCGGCATAGTTGCCCTTGGCCCCCAGCGCCCCGATTTTCGCCATCTGGGCGATCTGGCTGCGGTGGCCGTCGGCTTCGAGCTTGTCACCGAACAGCGTGGCGCGGTCGATGTTGCCCAGCGAAAGATAGGACAGGGCAGCGCGTTCCAGCAGTTCCGGCTTGCCGGGGTCGTGCATGATCGCTTCTGAGTAATAGCGTGCCGCGGCTTCGAAATCGCCCAGGAAGCTGGCCTGCCGTCCCGCCAGATAAGCGCCGGATACCCCCTGGGCGACGGCGGGTTGGGTCAGGGCGAGGCACAGGCCAGTGGCGGCAAGGGCGAATATGCGGCGCAACGCGGATCTCCTTGTAAATCAATTCGGCAAGCGTAGAACGCGGTGGGTGCAGAGGCAACATGGCAGACCCACAATCGCGTGAGTGACGCAGGCTGGCTTTCCTTGCCGGTTGATCTGTTGACTTCGCTGCGAATCCCCATATAAGCGCGGCTTCATTGGTGTTGGTGGCCCCCGCAAGGGGATGCCTGTCATGGGTTTCGGCCCAAGAGGACAACGCCCTTCATAGTCGCCCGCTGGGCGACGCCCTATCGAAGGAGATCAGCCGTGACCAAACGCACGTCTGCCAAGTACAAAATTGACCGCCGGATGGGCGAAAACATCTGGGGTCGTCCGAAATCCCCCGTCAACCGCCGCGAATACGGCCCCGGCCAGCACGGCCAGCGCCGCAAGGGCAAGATGTCCGACTTCGGTCTGCAGCTGCGCGCCAAGCAGAAGCTTAAGGGCTACTACGGTGACCTGACCGAGAAGCAGTTCCGCCGCATCTATGCCGAAGCAGAGCGGATGCGTGGCGACACCGGCGAGCTGCTGGTTGGCCTGCTGGAGCGCCGCCTGGACGCCGTGGTTTACCGCGCCAAGTTCGTGCCGACCGTGTTCGCCGCCCGTCAGTTCGTGAACCATGGCCACGTGCTTGTGAACGGCAACCGCGTCAACATCCCGTCCTACCGCGTGAAGGAAGGCGATGTGATCGAGGTTCGCGACAAGTCCAAGCAACTGGCTTCGGTCCTGGAAGCGACCCAGCTGGCAGAGCGTGACGTGCCGGAATACATCGAGGCCGACCATTCCAAGATGACCGCGACCTTCGTGCGCACCCCGGGCCTGAGCGACATTCCCTATGCCGTTCAGATGGAACCGAACCTGGTCATCGAATTCTACGCACAGAACTAAGCGCAGCGGTGGGCGGGTCCCACCTTGCGCTCACGGCGGGCCGACCCGCCTGACAGAACGAGTATCAAGGCCTGCCGCCACCCGCGGCGGGCCTTTTCGATAGCAGGAGCCGCCGCATGGACACCCGCAAGAACCCGCTTGAGAACGGACTGGAAAGGACGCTGTTCGCGTCGCGCTGGCTGATGGCGCCGATGTACCTGGGGTTGTCGGTGGCGATGCTGATGCTGACGATCGTGTTCCTGCGCGAACTGGCCTACTATGTGCCGCAGATGATGGAGCTGACAGCAGAAAAGACCATTTTGGCGGTCTTGACGCTGATCGACCTGACGCTGGCGGCCAATCTTTTGACCATTGTGCTGTTTTCGGGGTACGAAAACTTCGTGTCGAAAATGGATATCGGCGATACGGTCGATCGCGCCGACTGGATGGGGACCGTCGATTTCGCCGGTCTGAAGATGAAGCTCATTGCCTCGATCATCGCGATTTCGGGGATTCACCTGCTGAAGCGGTTCATGGAAATCGGGCAGGCCAGCGCCGATGCTGTCTTTGGCGACCGCGAGCTGATGTGGCTTGTGGTGATTCACATGGTCTTTGTCCTGTCGGGCGTCTTCATGGCGCTGATGGACTGGCTGAGTGCCAAGGCCAAGAAAAAGTAACCGGCCCGCTGCTGGGCTGAAACCCACCTGACGTTTCAAAGGAAGGGGTGCGCCATGTCGCAGGACTATCCCGTTTACGGCCGTATCGATGGCCCCATCGTGATGATCGGCTTCGGCTCGATCGGCAAGGGGACGTGGCCGTTGATCGAACGGCATTTCGAATATGACGCAGACCAGTTCGTTGTGGTCGAGCCCAACAGCGCAAACCACAATTTCCTGCGCCAGCACAAGCTGCGCTTCGTGGATACCGCGCTGACCCCGGACACCTATGTCGAGGTGCTTTCGGCGCTGTTCCCCGAAGGCAAGGGTGGGTTCTGCGTGAACCTGTCGGTCGATACCTCGTCGCTTGACCTGATGAAATGGTGCCGGGAACGCGGTGTCCTTTATATCGACACGGTGGTCGAGCCCTGGGCAGGTTACTATTTCGACACGCAGGACAACGCGGCGCGCACCAACTACGCGCTGCGGCAGGCGGTGCGCGACGAAAAGGCGGCCAACCCTGGCGGCCCCACCGCGGTCAGCTGCTGCGGCGCCAACCCGGGCATGGTCAGCTGGTTTGTGAAAGAGGCGCTGCTGACGCTGGCCCGGGACACCGGCCGCGACGCAACAGCGCCGGCGGACCGGGACGGCTGGGCCAGGCTGATGCAGTCACTGGGCGTCAAGGGCGTGCATATCGCCGAACGCGACACCCAGGCCCGTCGCCTGCCGCGCCCGCGCGGCGTGTTCGTCAACACCTGGTCTGTCGAAGGCTTCATTGCCGAAGGGTTCCAGCCGGCTGAACTGGGTTGGGGCACGCATGAAACGTGGTTCCCCGAGAACGGCCATCGTCAGGATACCGGGTGCAAGGCCGCGATCTGGCTGGAACGGCCTGGCGCGATCACCCGCGTGCACACCTGGTGCCCGACGCCGGGGCCGCAGTTCGGGTTCCTTGTGACGCACAACGAGGCGATCTCGATTTCCGACTATTACACCGTGGGCGAAGGCGACGCGCCGGAGTTCCGGCCGACCTGCCACTATGCCTATCACCCCTGCGATGACGCGGTGCTGAGCCTGCACGAGATGTTCGGCTCTGGCCGCCAGCAAGCGGTGCATCACATCCTGGGCGAAGATGAGATCGTCGAGGGCATCGACGAGCTGGGCGTGCTGCTTTACGGCCATGAAAAGAACGCGCTGTGGTTCGGCTCGCGCCTGTCGAATGCCGAAACCCGCGATCTGGCGCCGTATCAGAACGCCACGGGCATGCAGGTGACCTCGGCCGTGCTGGCGGGGATGGTCTGGGCGCTGGAAAACCCCACTGCCGGCATCGTCGAGACCGACGAGATCGACCACGCGCGCTGCCTTGAGGTGCAACGCCCCTACCTGGGCCCGGTCGAGGCGCATTACACCGACTGGACGCCGCTGGTGGACCGCTGGGAACATTTCCCCGAGGACATCGACGAAAGCGACCCCTGGCAGTTCCGCAACGTGCTGGCGAGCTGAGCCGTTTTCAAATTGTGTGCTTCCGCACGCTTTCGGTCAGCGGGCCGGCAAAGCGACGCCCTTGCCGGCCCGTTTTGCGTTTGTCGATGGGCGCGGGGGTGGCGCTGACGGGCGACACCCCCGCGCAGGCGGCGATGTTGGTGCTTTTCCTTGGCCAGAGGGGCCGCTATGGAGGGGCGGGCAAGGAGACGCCAAGATGAGCCAGATCACGCCGCAACCGGGCATCATGGACATTTCCCTATACGTCAGCGGTCAGGCGACCGTTGCCGGGAAGGAAGATGTGCTGAAACTGTCGTCGAACGAGAACCCTTACGGGTTCAGCGATGCAGCGCGCGAGGCGTATATCCGTGCGGTGCAGAACCTGCATCGCTATCCCAACACCGACCACGGGCCGCTGCGCGCGGCCATCGGCGAAATCCACGGGCTGGACCCGGCGCGGATCATCTGTGGCGTGGGATCGGACGAGGTGCTGCAATTCGTGGCGCAGTGTTTTTCCGGCCCCGGAGATGAGATCATCACCACCGAACACGGGTTTTCGATGTACCCGATCCTGGCCAAGGCTGCGGGTGCGACCCCGGTCGAGGTGCCGGAAAAGGACCGCCGCATCGACGTGGACGCGATCCTGGGGGCGGTAACCGACAAGACCCGGATCGTGTTCATCGCCAACCCGGCCAATCCGACCGGCACCTTTCTTGAACGCGACGAGGTCGTGCGGCTGGCCAGGGGGCTGCCGGAAAACGTGCTGCTGGTGCATGACGGCGCCTATACCGAGTTCGTTGAGGGGTTCGACGGTGGTGCGTCGGTCGTGGACGACTGCCCGAACGTCATCATGACCCGGACCTTTTCCAAGATCTACGGGCTGGGTGGGCTGCGCATCGGCTGGGGCTATGCGAGCCAGGAAATCATCGACGTGCTGAGCCGCGTGCGCCAGCCCTTCAACCTGTCAGAACCGCAGATGGCGGCAGCGATTGCCGCGGTACGCGACGTGGTCTTTACCGAACGCTGCCGGGCGGACAACGCGCGCTGGCGCGACTGGCTGCGCAATGCGCTGGTGCAGATGGGCGTGGGCTGTGACGAGAGCTTTGCCAACTTCGTGCTGGCCCGGTTCGACAGCCCGGAAGAGGCCGAAGCCTGCGATGCCGCATTGAAAGAGGATGGAATCATCGTACGCCGGGTGGCGGGCTATAACCTGCCCGACTGCCTGCGCATCACCGTAGGTGACGAGGCCGCGTGCCGCCGGGTGATCCATGTCATCGCCACCTTCAAGGGAATGCGGTGATGACGCAAATCTATCCCAAGGTCGCGCTGATCGGGCTGGGCCTGATCGCGTCGTCAATGTTCTGGGCGATGAAACGCCGGGGCGTGGCGGGGCATGTTTCGGGCTATGCCCGGTCGCAGGAAACCCGCGACACCGCGCGCCGGATCGGGCTGTGTGACACGGTTTGCGACAGCGCCGCCGAGGCGGTGACGGAAGCCGACCTGATCGTCTTGGCGGTGCCGGTGGGCGTGATGGGCAAGGTGGCTGCGCAAATTGCGCCGTATCTGAAACCGGGGGCAACGGTGACCGACGTCGGGTCGGTCAAGGCGTCGGTCGTGGGGATGGTCGCCCCGCTGATCCCCGAAGGCGTGCATTTCGTCCCGGCGCACCCGATGGCGGGGACAGAGCATTCCGGGCCGGAATCGGGCTTTGCAACGCTGTTCGACAACCGCTGGTGCCTGATCGTGCCGCAGGACGGCGGTGACGAGGCCGCTGTCGAACGGCTGGAGTCCTTCTGGCAGGCGCTTGGGTCCAATACCGAACGGATGGAACTTGAGCATCACGATCTGGTTTGCGCCGTGGTGAGCCATATTCCGCACCTCATCGCCTATACCATGGTGGGCGTGGCAGATGATCTGCGCCGCGTGTCGGACCAGGAGGTCATCAAGTTTTCGGCTGCCGGTTTCCGGGATTTCACCCGGATCGCGGCGAGTGACCCAACCATGTGGCGCGACGTGTTCCTGACCAACAAGGATGCCACGCTGGAAATCCTTGGCCGGTTCACCGAAGAGCTGTTCGCGTTGCAACGGGCGATCCGCACCGGGGACGGGGAACAGCTTTTTGATTATTTTACCCGGACACGGGCGATCCGCCGTGGCATTATCGACGCGGGGCAGGATACCGAGGCCCCGGATTTCGGACGGACGAAGATCGAGAGATGAAACGGCTGATCGCGGCAGTTCTTTTGTTGGCCACTCCGGCGTTTGCAGCAGCGCCCGAAGCATCGCTGCGCCCGGTGGCGCGCACGGTGGCGCCGGTGATCTCGACCCGGTCGGTGCCGAATGTCCGGCCTGCCTTGCGCCCCGAGGGATTGGTGCCGGTGGCCCCGCTTCCAGCGATGACACCCTACATGCAGGCGCCCACGTCCGAGGATTTGGCGGCAAACACCGCCGGTGTTGCCGTGGTGCCGGCGTCGATGGGGCACGCCCGGTCGTTGCGCCCGATGGCGCGGCCCGGGGTCATCGTCGAACAGGCCATGGCCAAGCGCCGCGCGCTGAACCGTGGCAAGGTTTGCGGTGACCGGGATTTGCAAGGCGAAGAGATCGGCTTTGTTCCGGGCAAGATCGCGGGCTGCGGCGTGGAGAACGCGGTCAAGCTGCGGTCGGTGTCGGGCATTCCGCTGAGCCAGCAGGCGATCATGGATTGTACAACCGCGAAGGCGTTGAAAACCTGGGTCGATCGCGGGCTGGTGCCCGCTGTCGGGACCCGCGGGCGCGGCATCGCGGAAATCAAGGTCGCGGCGCATTACGCCTGCCGGACCCGCAACAACCAGCCCGGTGCCAAGATTTCCGAACACGGACGTGGCCGGGCGATCGATATTTCGGGGGTCCGGTTGAAGGACGGCACCACCGTCACCGTTCTGAACGACTGGAACAACCGCACCTACGGCCGTATCCTGCGCCGCGCGCATGAACGCGCCTGCGGGATTTTCGGCACCGTGCTGGGCCCGGGGTCGGACGGGTATCACGAGGACCATTTTCATTTCGACACCGCCCGCTATCGCAGCGGGCCCTACTGCCGCTAATCCGCTTGCCCGCCTGCGGCGCGCGGCGCATTCTGGCGCGGCGCAACAGGAGGACGCCCCATGTACAAACTGATCGGAACCGCGGGCACCCGTGCCTTTCGGGTGCTGTGGATGCTGGAAGAACTCGGGGTCGACTATGACCATCTCGGGGCCGCGCCCCGATCGCCCGACGTGACGGCGGTCAGCCCCTTGGGCAAGGTGCCGGTGCTGATGGTCGATGACGTGGCGATTCCCGATTCGACGGCGATCCTGACCTTTCTTGCCGACAAACATGGCGCGCTGACCTTTCCGGCGGGTTCGCTGGAGCGCGCACGACAGGATGCGATGACGTTCCGTGCGCTGGACGAACTGGACGCGGTGCTGTGGGTCGCAGCGCGGCATTCCTTCATCCTGCCCGAGGAACACCGCGTGCCCGAGGTGAAGAACAGCCTGAAGCACGAATTCCAGCACAACCTGGCGCGCATTGCCGCGGAGATCGAAGGCCCGTTCGTGATGGGCGAGACCATGACGATCGCCGACATCGTGCTTTGCCATTGCGGCAGCTGGGCGCGCGCGGCGCAGTTCCCCGATGCCCCGCCGGCCTTTGTCGAGTACATGCGCGGTCTGCGCGGGCGCGAGGCGTTCAAGCGGGCGTCGGCAAAACGGGCGTAGGCAGGGGGCGCTGCCCCCTCTGCCGCCTTTGGCGGCATTCACCCCTGGAGTATTTGCAGAAAGATGAAAGGGTCAGACGGTTTCCAGCCACCGGGCGGCGTGCTGCCCGGCCCAGAGACCGGTGGCCAGGCAGGCGGTCAGCAGGTAGCCACCCGTGGGGGCTTCCCAGTCCAGCATTTCACCGGCGCAGAAGGTGCCGGGGCGCGATGTGAGCATCAGGGTCTGGTCGAGCGCTTCGAACGGGAGGCCGCCCGCAGTCGAGATCGCCTCGTCCATCGGTCTTGGCCCGCGGTGCGGGACGGGTAGGGACTTGAGCGCATGGGCGAGGTGCGCGGGGGTGTCAGGCAGGGGAGCCAGGCAGTCGCGGATCAGGGCCAGTTTCGCCTTGTCGATCCCAAGGGCCTTGCGCAGGAAATTGCTGAGCGATTGCTTGCCTCTGGGGCGGGACAGGCGGCGGGTGAGCGTGTCCTCGTCGAGGTCGGGGAAAAGGTCGAGCAAGAGGGGGGCGCCGGCGCGCAAGGCGGGGGTGAGCGGGTAGATCCCGCCGCCTTCCAGCCCGCGGGCGGAGAGGACGATTTCGCCACGGGAGCGGAGCGGGCCTGCGCTGAGGCCGATATTTTTCAGCGGGGTGCCGAAATGCGCGGCGATGTGAGGGCTCCAGTTGACACACAGACCGGCGTTTGACGGTGCGAAAGGGGCAAGCGGGAGCCCATCGGACCGGAAGATTTCCGCCCAGGCGCCATCTGAGCCAAGGCGGGCCCAACTGGCGCCACCGAGCGCCAGAACGGTGGCGCGGGGGCGCAGGCAAACCGGACCGTCGGGGGTGACGAAGCGCAAACCCGCATCGTGCCAGCCCGTCCAGCGCCAGCGGGTGTGGCGGTCAAGCCCCATCGCGTCCAGCCGTTCCAGCCAGGCGCGCAGCAGCGGCGAGGCTTTCATCGATTGTGGAAACAGCCGTCCGGTCGAACCGGTAAAGGTGGCCTGTCCGAGCGACTCGGCCCAGGCGCGTACGTTTTCGGGGCCGAACTGATCGAGCACCGGTCGCAGGCGCCATGCGCGTGTACCATAGGCGGAAAGGAAGGTGTCGAAGGGTTCGACCTTGGTCAGGTTCAGCCCGGATTTTCCGGCCATCAGGAACTTGCGGCCCAGGGACGGCTTGGCTTCGGCCAGGACTACGCGATGCCCGGCGCTGAGCAGCGCGTCGGCGGCCATCAGCCCGGCGGGACCGCCGCCGATGACCAGCGCGTCGGTCATTCCTCTTCGAAACCGCGCAGTTCCACGACGCGACGGGGGTAGGGAATCTCTATATCCGCGTCTTTCAGCGCGTTCCAGATCAGGAAGCGGATCTGCGAGGTGTACTTGTTCTTGCCGTCATCCAGCCCGTTTACCCAGAATTCGACCGCGAAATCGACGCCCGAGTCGCCGAATCCTCGCAGTTCCACATCAGGCGGTTCGGGCGTGTCCAGAACGGCGGGGTGGGCGGCGACCGCGGTGCCGACGATGTCGGGTACCCGGTTGATGTCGGTGTCATAGCTGACGGAAAACTCGACCTCGTATCGGTTGGACGAGCCCTGATCGGAATAGTTGATGACCCGTGTGGTGATGAAGTCTTCGTTCGGGACAACGATCCAGCGCCCGTCGAAGGTTTCAAGGATCATCGCGCGGGCGGTGGTTTTCACGATCGTCCCGGCCATCCCGTTGTCGAGTTCGACATAGTCGCCGACCGTGGCCTGCCCTTCGACCAGAAGAATCACCCCGGAAATGAAGTTGGACGCGATTTTTTGAAGGCCGAAACCAAGACCCACACCGATGGCACCGCCCAGTACGGCAAGCGAGGTGAGCGGGATACCCATGATGTTCATCAGCAGCAGGAAGGCGAGGCCGAAGATCGTGATTTCCGCCGCCTTGGCCGCGAGCTGCCGGGTGGCGGGACGCATTTCCTCTTGCTTGTGGATGTAGGTGCCGGTCTGGTCGTTTGACCATCGGCCCAGCCAGAACAGGATCGAGCCGGAAATCACCCCGCGGATCAGCGCCATGACCGAGAACGAGATATTGCCGAGACTGACGGTGGTGTCATTCAGCCGGTCGGTGACGAGATCCAGCAAGCCAACGGTGTATAGCGCGATGATCGGCAGCAGGATGTAGCGCCCAAGCACCTTGAGGAACGGATCGGTAATGATTTCACGCACAAGGCTGCGGGCCGCGAGGAAGAGGAAGAATCGCTTGCCGAAGGCGATCACGTCGCCAGAGCCAAACAGCGTGCGGGTGATGCCTTCGCCGACGCCGGTGAGGACATAAGCCAGAAGCGGCAGCAGAAGCGGTACGAAGATCAGCAGGAAACGCCGGATCGTGGAGAGGATCGAGGTCGCGTTTTCCTTGGGGGTCAACAGGTGTGTGAGCAGTGGGCGCAGACGCTTGGAAACCAGCCAGGCGGCCAGGAAGGCCACCACCAGCAGGCCGAACTGTGACCACGCCGCCGGGCTGAGCAGCCATTTCGAGGTGACGTCCCAGCCCTGCAACACGTAGCCCGCGGCCGTTTGGACGATCTGCGGCTGTTCTGACAGGTCCCACGCCATGGCTGGCCCCTTGATACCATTTTACAATCCGTCAGACTTTTGCCGAATCCGAGGTTGCGATACAAGGCGCGCTTTCGTGGACAATCCGATTTGCCCCCTGTGTGGGCGCCCGATTCCGCCGGGGCGCCAATCTTTGCACCACCTGATCCCGCGGCTGAAAGGCGGCAAGGGCGGGCCGACCGTGCTGTTGCACCAGATTTGCCACAAGGAAATTCACGCCACGCTGACCGAAGCAGAACTGGCGCGCGACTTTCACACGGTGGCGGCGCTCAAGGCGCATCCGCGGCTGGCAAGGTTCCTTGCCTGGGTCGCCAGGCGCCCGCCAGAGTTTCACATCAAGTCCGCGGGTGGGCGGCGCAAGCGCTGATCTGGTGCGCTTGCGCCACTTAGGTGTCAGCGTGGCCCGATTGCCGATTGGACGCCCACGCGACCCGTGGCTATATGGCGGCGGGCAGTCAGAACAAGAAAGGCGCGGCGCATGAGAATTCTGTGCATCCACCAGAACTTTCCCGGGCAATACAAGCATCTTGCGCCGGCACTGGCCAAGCTGGGCCATCACGTTGTCGCACTGACGCCCAAAGTGGACAAGCCGGTGACATGGAACGGCGTGCATATCGTGCCCTACAAGGTGCAGGGCGCGAGTACCAAGGGCATACACCCCTGGCTTGCGGATTTCGAAACCAAGATCTTGCGTGGACAAAGCTGCTTTGCCGCGGCGCGGCAGTTGAAGGCCAAGGGATACGCCCCGGACATCATCCTTGCGCATCACGGTTGGGGCGAAAGCCTGTTCCTGAAAGACGTCTGGCCCGAGGCGAAGCTGGGCCTCTACTGCGAGCTGTATCACCGGGCGACACAGGAATTTGTCGGCTTCGACCCGGAGTTCCCCAGCCGTACACCGGAAACCGACGCGCTGCGGCTGCGGCTGAAGAATCTGAACAACCGCCTGCACGAAGAAGTCATGGATGCGGGAATCAGCCCGACCCAGTTCCAGGCTAGCACGTTCCCCGACCATCATCAGGACCGGATCACGGTTTGCCATGACGGGGTGAACACCGAAGTTGTCGTGCCCAGGGAAGACGCCGAACTGGCGCTGGACAACGGCACGGTGCTGACCCGCAAGGATGAGGTCATCACCTTCATCAACCGCAACCTGGAACCTTATCGCGGCTATCACATCTTCATGCGGGCCTTGCCGGACCTACTGAAGCGGCGACCGAACGCGCAAATCGTGATGCTGGGCGGGGACGAAGTCAGCTATGGCGCGCGCGCGCCCGAGGGCAAGACCTGGAAACAGATATACATCGACGAGGTGCGCGGCCGAATTCCAGACGAAGACTGGGCGCGGGTGCACTACCTGGGTCGTGTGCCCTATGACCGATTCCTTGCGTTGATGCAGGTCAGCCGGGTGCATGTCTACCTGACCTATCCGTTCGTTCTGTCGTGGTCGCTGCTAGAGGCGATGAGCGCGGAATGCGCCATCGTAGCCAGCGACACCGCCCCGGTGAAAGAGGTCATCACCGAGGACGAAAATGGCAGAATGGTGAACTTTTTCGACCGCGCGGCGCTGGTGGAAAAGGTCTGCGATTTGCTGGAGGACGAAGCGGCCCGCAAGCGTCTGGGTCGGAACGCGCGTGCATTCGTCACACAGAATTACGATCTGCGCACCGTCTGCCTGCCGCAACAGTTGGAATGGGTGGGGCGGCTGGCGCAGACAACCCCGCGCCTTCCGATGGAATGATCAGAGCCTGCTGTCCTGCGCGCGCAACTGGCGGGCGCGGGTCAGAATCGCGTCTTCGATCGCACGGGTGGTCGCCGCGTTGGCCGGACCAGAGCGCGTCATCAATGCCAGGTTCAACGAGCGCGCATCCAGTGCCGGATCGGAAATATGCACGGTGGCGCGATAGGCACGACCGCCCCCCGGCGGGGTGCCATACCCGGTTGTGATAACGCCGGTGAAGGGGTCAACTGTCTGAACCGGCAGGAAATCCAGCACGTCCAGCGCCGCGAACCAGATGTACTTGTTCACCGCGCCGACCTTGCCGGCATCGTCGCGTTTCTTGAACAGATCCCACAGCGTGCTCGTCGGGCGGGGCTTGTCCTGATAGATGATGTCCTGGACCAGTTCGTCCGCCGGTGGCGTTTCAACAGGGGCCCGGGCCGCGCCACGGTTCGCGCATCCAGAGGTGACCGCGAGGGCAGCGGTGAGTCCGGCGATCACGGCGATACGCAAGTGAGTCATTTCTGGCGGCTCCTTGTGGGTCTGACTGGTCTGAACCATGTCCGAAAACCTCTTACCTGCCGAGCGTTGCGGCGACAAGTCAGAGATTCCTGCGCGGGGATCTGCCGATATGGGCCTTGGCAGGGCAATCTTGTGGCAAATGCGCATCACTGATCCACTTGCTGGACTTCTGCCCGGGACACCCGCTTGCAAACCGTTGGGCTGAAAGAGCATAGAAAGCCCATCAACGCCGGGCATCCGGAATGATACGTGCCTTTCGAACACATGAGGGAAACAATGAAAAAGATCCTGTTCGCGACCACTGCTCTGGTTGCAACCGCGGGTGTCGCTTCGGCAGAGATTGCCATCACCGGCTCCGCAGAAATCGGTATCCTGGGCGGCGACGGCCTGTCGGCAATCGCTGGCGCATACGGCAACAACACCCAGTTCCACACCGACATCGACGTGAACTTCTCGATGTCCGGCACCGCAGACAACGGTCTGACCTTCGGTGCGTCGGTTGACCTGGACGAAAACGGTGCATTCAGCAACACCACCCAGGGTGGCGAAACCTACTTCATCGCTTCCGGCCCGTTCAAGCTGTCGATGGGTGACACCGACGGTGCATTCGACGCAGCCCTGACCGAAATCGGCATCGGTGGCTCGATCGACGACGCACACACCACCCACGCTGGCTACAACGGCAACTCCGGCCTGGACGGCACCTACGACGGCCAGATCGCAACTGCTTCGTACTCCGCTTCGGGCTTCACCGGCTACCTGTCGGTTGAAATCGATGACACCGGCACCGGCGACGCAGTCTACGGCCTGGGCTTCAAATACGCAGCCAACATGGCTGGCCTGGACCTGTCCGTTGGCCTGGGTTACCAGACCACCGACACCAACGGCGGCGCAGCCGGCGGCGACATCGACATCTGGGGTATCAGCCTCGCAACGACCTTCTCGAACGGTCTGCAGGCAATCCTGAACTACTCCGACCGCGATGCAGCTGGCGTCAGCACCACCTACACCGGCATCGGCCTGGGCTACTCCATGAACGCCCTGACCATCGGTGTGAACTACGGTGAATTCGACACCGCAGGCGCAACCACCAACGGTTACGGCCTGGCCGTGAACTACGACCTGGGCGGTGGCCTGGTTGCTCAGTTCGGCTACGGTGCAGAAGACCTGGCAGGCCCGGGCGGCACCTCGGACCAGTGGTCGATGGGTCTGGCAATGAGCTTCTAATAGCTCATAACCAACTCGGTTAAGGGAAGAGCGGGCTTTGGCCCGCTCTTTTCTTTTGTGGCGCTGATATGTAGTCAGGGGCAGGGCAGTCCAATAAACGAGGCAAGCATGTTAGGGGTGACGCGCGCGCAGGTGCCCAAGCTCTATCAGCAGGGGCTGGGCCTTGTGGCAAAAGGAGATCACGAGGCCGCAGAGCAGGTGTTCCGGTCGCTGCTGGTGGTCGCGCCAGAGGTTGCCGAAATCCATTATCAGCTTGCTCGGATTGCGAAATCCGGTGGTGATGCCCCGGCGGCGATCGCGCATCTGGAACAGGCGCTGGCGCTGAAACCCAAGGAAACCGCCCTGTGGGAGCTTGCGGCAGAGATCCACGGCTTGGCCGGCGACACCGACCGCGCCGTTGCAGCGTTTGACGCAATGATCAAGCTGGCACCGGCAGCGTTGAAACCCAAGGTCGAAAAGGCGCATTTTCTGCAAACCGCCGGGGATTTCGAAACCTCGGAGCGGCTGTTCCGCCGCTTGCTGAAGCAAAATCCCTATGAGGGCGAACTCTATCGGTTGTTCCTGGCCAGCAAAAAGGTGACGCCCAGCGATCCGCTGGTGGCGGCCATGGTCAAGGCGCTGAAACATCCGCGCATGTCCGAAGCGGGCAAGATGCACCTGAATTTCGCCATGGCCAAGGTGATGGAGGACAATGGCGAGCCGGCCAAGGCTTTTGCGTTCCTCGACCGGGCCAACGCGCTCCAGCAGAAATCCTTCCCCCGTGACGCGGAGGCCAGTGAACGTGAACGCGTGGGTGTTCTGGCCGCGCAAGCCCACGGGTTGGACCGGCAGATCGAAGCGCGGGGTACGCCGACTCCGATCTTTGTGACCGGCATGCCGCGTTCCGGCACCACTCTGGTGGAACGGATCATCGCGAGCCATTCGCTGGTCGAGGCCGGTGGGGAAACCGGGCACGCGATGAAACTGGCCTATCAGAATTTCGGAGTCGGAGAAAAAATACGCCAGCTCAGGGACATACCGGATGATGCACTGGCGCGCTACGCGGCGCAGTACCGGCGCAGCCTGCGGGGGGTAACGCACAAGGACGCCCTCTATGTCACCGACAAGTCGATCCGCAGCGAATATGTTTTTGGTTTTGTCCACGCCGCGCTGCCCGACGCGCGGGTGATCGTGGTGCACCGTGACCCGCGGGATATCGCGTTGTCGATCTACAAGAACTATTTCAAGGATGGCACGCATCGCTATGCCAACGATCTGCGGGACATTGCGGAAACCATCCATGCGTTTCACCAGTCGGTGGCGCTTTGGAAGGACCGTCTGCCCGGCATGATCCACGAGGTGCAATACGAGGACCTTGTTACCGATCCGGAACCCCAGGCGCGCGCGCTGATCGCGGCGGCGGGACTGGACTGGGAAGACGCCTGCCTTGAATTCCACAAGGTCAAGGGCACGGTAAAGACCCTGAGCTTCCAGCAAGTGCGTCAACCCATTCACAAGGGCCGGGCCGAAGCCTGGCGTAAGTGCGAGACCGAATTGAAACCGTTTACAGACGCATGGGAGGCACTGACGACATGAGCCTGTCAGAGATCAAGACCCGACTTGAGAAAGCCTGTTACGATGCCGGGCGCAGCTTGGACGACGTGGCGCTGATTGCTGTGTCCAAGGTCCAGCCGCTGGACCGGGTCGAGGCCGTCCTGTCGGAAGGGCACCGCCTGTTCGGCGAGAACCGGGTGCAGGAGGCTGCGGGCAAGTGGCCGGAGTTTCAGCAGACATACCCCGATGCACGGGTGCATCTGATCGGGCCGTTGCAGACCAACAAGGCGCGGCAGGCGATGGGCCTGTTCGAGGCGATCCATTCGGTCGACCGGCCCAAGCTGGCGCAGACGCTGGCGCGGCTGGCGCAGGAACTGGGCACTTGCCCCGATCTGTTCATTCAGGTCAACACCGGCGAAGAGCCGCAGAAGGCGGGGGTTCTGCCCGCAGAGGCGGATGCCTTTGTCGCCGAGTGCCGGGGGCTGGACCTGCCGATCCGCGGGCTGATGTGCATTCCGCCGTCGGAAGAAACGCCGTCACTGCATTTCGCGCTGCTGGCGAAGATCGCCGAACGCAACGGGTTGAGCGGGCTGTCGATGGGCATGAGCCACGATTTCGAACAGGCGGTGGCGTTTGGGGCAACCCATGTTCGCGTGGGGTCGGCCATTTTCGGCGCGCGCGTGGCGGCGGGGTGACGTGAGTATTTGGAGAAAGATGAAAGGACGCGGTCAGCGCGCAAGGTTCGGCGCGACAATCAGTCGGGTGCCGGGATGGATCATCTGCGCGATCCTCAGCAGGTGGTCGCGGCGAAAGGCGATGCAGCCCGCGGTCGGGTAGCCGGGGCGACGCCACGGATGCAGGAAGATGGCCGAACCGAGGCCGGGCACGGCATCGGGCCAGTTCCAGTCGGTCAGCAGCACAAGGTCGTACATCGGATCGGCGCGACGCAGGTTTTCGTAGCTGTGCCGGTAAGGCGCGCGGACGAACTGATTGTAGTCGGGCGCTGAGGGGTCGTCCGACCACAGGTCGCCGGGCAGGATCGGGGCTGCCCAGTGGCTTGGGCGCGGCACGCGGTCTGGCCGGTAGAGCATGCCGGTAATGTGGTGCACGCCCACGGGGGTTGTGCCATCGCCTTCGCGTTTTGCCGCGCGGATGTTGCCGCGCCCGACGGTGCAGGGCCACAGCCGACCGGCGAACCGCAGCCCCTGTCGGGTGAGGACGAGGTCTGCCGGGCTCACAACAGGTGGCCCGATTTCGCGGCCTTGGTGGCGAGGTACTGCGCGTTGTGCGGGTTGATGCCGACCTGAAGCGGCACACGTTCGGCCACGGTGATGCCGCAGGCTTCCATCATAGCGATTTTCGCGGGGTTGTTGGTCAGCAGGCGGACCGCGGAAAACCCCATGCGGCGCAGGATTTCCGAGCCGATGCGGAAATCGCGCTCGTCATCTTCGAAGCCAAGGCGGTGGTTGGCGTCGACGGTGTCGAAGCCCTGGTCCTGCAGCGAATAGGCACGCATCTTGTTGGCAAGGCCAATGCCGCGGCCTTCCTGGTTGAGGTAGAGCAGCACGCCCGCGCCTTCCGCGCCCATCTGACCAAGGGCCGCGTTCAGTTGCGGGCCGCAGTCGCATTTCAGGCTGCCCAGAAGGTCGCCGGTGAAACAGGCGGAATGCAGGCGCGACAGCACGGGGTGTGCGCGGTCGGGGCGGCCGATTTCGATGGCATAGTGCTCTTCGCCACCATCCTCGGGGCGGAAGATGTGCAAGCGCGCGTTTTCGGCGGCGCGCAACGGGACTCGGGCGGAAATGACTTCGTGCAGCACGGGCGCGGCGGAGAGCGCGGGGCCGGTTTCCACTGCATCGACAAGGGTCAGGTTTTCGGACCTGGCGAGCGCGTCGGCGTCGTCAAGCGCAACCACCACCGCGGCGGGGAGCAGACGCGCGGCTTTACACAGAAGGATCGCCAGCCGGTGCAGGTCTGCCGGCCCCTCGCGACGGGTGGACAGGGGGCCTTTCATCGGCACACGCAGGTCATCTGCCGGGTCGGCCAGCGCCTGCACCCAATCAAGGGTGGCGTCCGACGGCAGTTGCACCCGGGCCAGGTCACCGTCGTAGGCGCGGGCCTTCAGCGTGGCGGCGCGACGGTCGGTCAGGGCCAGATCCGCGGTGCCGGGCAGGGCGCGCAGGTCCGCCAGACGGGTGGATGACAGGGTTTCCGTCGCGGCCATTATGGCCGCACCAGACGGGCCGCGCAGCACAACGGGCACCCCCATGCGCAGGTCAGCGCGAGCGCGGGCAAGGATATCCGAGGCGTCGGGGGCAAGGGTCATGGCCGTTGCGATAGCCTTTGCGCTGAAACATTTCCACCGCAATCTGTAACATTCGGTCCCCCGGTACACGAGGGCGTGAAACGATTGCAGCAAATCTTGTCCAGTTGTGAGCCGTGCCACATCTGACTGTGAACAAGAAGGAGGACACCGATGGCTCAGCTCAAGAATATTCTTCTGGTAGACGACGATGACGACCTGCGCGAGGCCTTGGCCGAGCAGCTGATCATGACCGAAGACTTCGAGGTTTTCGAGGCCGAGAACGGCGCGCATGCCATGGGCCGGGTCAAGGACCAGTTGTTCGACCTGATCATTCTTGATGTGGGCCTGCCGGACACTGACGGGCGCGAATTGTGCAAGCTGATGCGCAAGCAGGGGGTCAAATCGCCGATCCTGATGCTGACCGGGCACGATTCCGATGCCGACACGATCCTTGGCCTCGATTCGGGCGCAAACGACTATGTCACCAAGCCGTTCAAGTTTCCGGTGCTGCTGGCCCGGATTCGCGCCCAGCTTCGCCAGCATGAGCAATCCGAAGACGCGGTATTTGGCTTGGGGCCCTACACCTTCCGGCCGTCGGTCAAGATGCTGGTCACCGAAGACGACCGCAAGATCCGGCTGACCGAGAAGGAAACCAACATCCTGAAGTTCCTGTACCGGTCGAACGGCGGCGTTGTGCCGCGCGATACGCTGCTGCACGAGGTGTGGGGCTATAACGCCGGGGTTACGACCCATACGCTGGAAACCCACATCTATCGTTTGCGCCAGAAGATCGAGCCAGATCCGTCGAATGCCCGTCTTTTGGTCACCGAGTCCGGGGGGTATCGTCTGGTGGCCTAAAGGTGTGGCCAGGTTGATCCATATCAAAGCCGCATTTCGCGGGCATCTTAAATTCACTGTATACCGTCGCATATGCGGGTTATCATATGCACCTCCCTGTTGGACTGGCCCGGGCCCTGCCCGGGCTATTTTTTTGCCGGTTTCCGAGGTTGATTTCGGGCCCTGATGCCCGCAGTCTTCGGCCAAGGGCAGGGGAGAGCCGGATCATGAAAATGCAGTTTCACCACGTCAACCTGTCAACGGACAACGTGTCGGGAATGGATGCCTTCTATCGTGACGTGATGGGGCTTGCGGTTTGCGAACAAGACCTGCCTGGGCTGGAAAAAAGCAGGGCTATTCCGGCGACGTGGCGATTGTCATCGATGGCGAGGTGCAGTTTCACCTGGCGCAGAAGGATGTGCTGGCGGGTTTCAAGACCGGGCAAGTCGTCAATCCGCTGGAACGCGGGCACATCGCGTTCCGCACCGATGACCTTGCGGCGTTCAAGGCGCGGCTGGACGAGAAGGGCATCCCCTATGCCGACTGGGGCAACCGTGCCGTGAAGGGGTGGGCGCAGATCTTTTTCTATGACCCCGACGGCAACATCATCGAGGTGCACGAAGTCCAGGGCTAGGGCCCGATCCGGTCGAGCACGTCTTTGCGCCGGTTCCGCGACACCGGGATTTCCGCACCGTTGCTCAGGGTCAGCACGAGGTTGCCGTTCTGGCGGTCGATGGCCGTGACCGCACCGGCATTGACCCAATAGGACCGGTGGGTCTGCACCCCATGTCGCGCGGCGGGTTGGTTCAGAAAATCCGCCAGACGTGCCCGGACCAGATCCGTGCCGTCGTCTGTCACGATTTCCACATAGTGTTCGACCGACCGCAAATACAGAACCCGATCCGTCGCAATCGCGCGGTCCTTCCAGTGAAAGACCGGGTCCGGGGCTGTGGCGGGCCGGGGGGGCTCAAGCGGTGTCGTTGCGGTGTTTTCGGGGGCGAAATCCATGACGCGGGGCAGGACAAAGGTCTGGATCACCGCCTCGAACACGATCACCAGCAGGCTGTAGCGCACCATGTCGCTCAGGACTTGCGGACCCAGAAGCTCCGGCCGGTTCAGAACCACCGCGGCCGTCCAGTAGTTCAGCGCCACAGCGGCCACGACCGATGGCACGATGAACAGCGCTGACGGTACCACCGCGCGCGGGTTCTGGGCAAACAGCCAAAGCGACAATGTGAACAGCAAGATCCAACATATTGCCAGAAAACCAGCGTTGCTTAGCCAGAACAGCACCCGCAGGGGCAGGATCACCTGATGTTGGAACAACAGCGGATCGGCCAGCGCAACCAGAATGCTGAACAGGAGAACGGAAATGACATACAATCTTGACGAGAAGATTCCCAAAATCGTCTCTTGTCGAAAGAGAAACACCCGACCATTCGTGCCAAGGACGCGCAGTTCATGACAATCGGGATTATTTTCGGTGCTGTTCATGTCAAAAACGGACTGCGTCAGGGTGAATGTGAGTGTGTATGTTAGCGAACGATCCCCGGAGGAGGCAATCCATCCGGCTCTGTGAATGTACCTGGCGGAGCCCGGAGACCGTACCTCTCCGGGCCTGTTTTCCTTGTGGCGGCCCCTTGCATCCGTTGATAGCGTGCGCGGCGACCGATACGGGAAGGAACGCAAATGCCCTTTACGCTTGCCACCTGGAACATCAACTCTGTGCGGCTGAGAGAGCCGATCGTCACGCGGCTGATGCGCGAAGAGGCGCCCGATGTGCTGTGCCTTCAGGAATGCAAAAGCCCGGTCGACAAGATCCCGATGGAGCAGTTCCGGGCGCTTGGCTATGCCCATATCGTGGCACGCGGGCAGAAGGGCTATAACGGGGTCGCCATCCTGTCGAAACTGCCGATCGAAGACATGGGTGATATGGATTTTGCCGGTCTGGGGCATGCGCGCCATGTGGCGGGGAGGTTGGAGAACGGCTTGGTGATTCACAATTTCTATGTTCCCGCCGGGGGCGACATTCCCGACCGCGACCAGAACGAGAAATTCGGCCAGAAGCTGGATTACCTGACCGGTATGCGGGATTGGTTCAAGGCAGAGCGCCCGGAAAAGGCGATCCTTGTGGGGGACCTGAACATTGCCCCGCGTGAAGACGATGTCTGGAACCACAAGCAACTTCTGAAGATCGTCAGCCATACGCCCGTCGAGGTCGAACACTTTGCGCAAGTGATGGAGGCGGGCGGCTGGGTTGACGTGACCCGCAAGGACATTCCCGCAGGTCCGCTTTACAGTTGGTGGAGCTACCGCGCGCGCGACTGGGATACGGCCGACAAGGGGCGGCGGTTGGATCACGTCTGGGCGACGCCGGATATTTCAGGCGCCACCCATTCCAGCCGGATCCTGCGCGATGCGCGCGGTTGGGAAAAGCCATCGGACCACGCGCCCGTCTTTGCGACGGTTGATTTGTAGACGCGGCTGATGCCACGGGCCATGCCCCTTGCAACACTGGGTGCCATGCGCCATCTAAGGGACAACACCCATTCAGATATGGAGTTTGGAATATGATGGAACTGGGTACTGCTCCCGCCGGTAACGACCTGATCAAGGATGTGTCCGAGGCGGACTTCATGGCCGAGGTGGTCGAGCTGTCTCAGACCGTGCCGGTCATCGTGGATTTCTGGGCGCCATGGTGCGGCCCGTGCCGCCAGCTTGGCCCGGCATTGGAGGCAGCGGTGAAGGACGCGCGCGGTGCCGTGCGCATGGCCAAGGTCAACGTCGATGAAAACCAGATGATCGCCGGGCAACTGCGGGTTCAATCGATCCCGACGGTCTATGCCTTTTGGCAGGGTCAGCCGGTGGACGGTTTCCAGGGTGCGCTGCCTGGCTCTCAGATCAAGGCGTTTGTCGACGGCGTGATCGAAAAATCCGGCGGGGCCGCTGGCGGCGGTCTGGAGGATGCCGTGGCCGAGGCCGACGCGATGCTGGAAGACGGGGCCGCGGTAGACGCCGCGCAGGTCTATTCCGCGATCCTGGGCGAAGACCCCAAGCACGCTGGCGCCTATGCCGGGCTGGTGCGCGCGCATATTGCCATGAACGATCTGGACCAGGCCGAAGCAATCCTGAACGGGGCCCCGGCCGAGATTTCGACCGCGCCGGAACTGGAAGCCGCCCATGCCCAGCTTGTGCTGGCGCAGAAAGCCGCCAATGCCGGTCCGGTGGCGGACTTGCAAGCCAAGGTCGATGCCGACCCGAACGACCATCAGGCGCGGTTCGATCTGGCGCAGGCGCTTTATGCCAAAGGCGAAGGCGAAGCCGCCATAGACCACTTGCTGGACCTGTTCCGCCGTGATCGCGAATGGAACGATGGCGCTGCCAAGGCAGAGCTGTTCACGATCTTCGAAGCCCTCAAACCCAACGATCCGCTGGTTCTGAACGGGCGGCGCAAGCTGAGTTCGATGATATTTGCCTGACCCCGGATCGGGGCTAGGTACGACGATATGAAACTTAATGGCGATCTGCCGGACATCGTTCCGGTCTTTCCGTTGCCGGGCGCGTTGCTATTGCCGCGCGCCCGTCTGCCTTTGCATATCTTCGAACCGCGCTATCTGGCGATGCTGGACGATGCGCTTAAGACGCCCGCGCGTCTGATCGGGATGATCCAGCCCAACCCGGGACCGGGGGGCAACAAGGACGGGCTGCACCGTATCGGCTGTGCCGGGCGCGTGACGCAGTTTTCCGAAACCGAGGACGGGCGGTACATGATCACCCTGGCCGGGGTGTCGCGGTTCCGCGTGGTCGACGAGGTCGAGGGATTCCATCCGTATCGCCGCTGCAAGGTCAGCTGGTCAGGGTTCGAAGCCGACCGTGCCACCGAGGAGCACGATCCCGGGTTCGACCGGGCGACGTTCCTGACGCTGCTGGACCGCTATTTCAACGCGCTGTCCCTGTCCGCCGACTGGGACACGCTGAAAGACGCCGAAGACGAGCTGCTGATCAATTCGCTTTCGATGCTGTTGCAGTTCGACCCGGAGGAAAAACAGGCGCTGCTCGAGGCGCCGTCGCTGACCACCCGGCGCGAGACGCTGGTGACGCTGATCGAATATGCCCTGCATGGCGGGCAAGGAGAGGACATGATCCAATGACCGAACAAGGGTTCGATCGTCATATGTTGGAGGCACTGGTCTGCCCGCTGACCCACACGCGGCTGGACTATGACGTGGAAAAACAGGAACTGGTCAGCAAGGCTGCCAATCTGGCCTTCCCGATCCGCGACGGGATCCCGGTGATGCTGCGGGACGAAGCCCGCGCGCTGGACTGACCCAAGGAGCGGCTGAGCGCCCGCCCGGCGTGGCCGATCCAGACAGGGAAATGGCGGGGGGCGCTGCCCCCCGCACCCCCCGGGATACTTCCGGCAAGATGATGGTCAATCGGTCGCCCTAGGCCGGGCGCAGGCCCAGCATGTCACGGGCCTGAACCCAAGTGGCGACGGGGCGTTCGTATTTTTCGCAAAGCGCTGCCGCGCGCCTGACCAGCGCGGCGTTCGAAGGCGCCAGCGTGTCGCGGTCGAGCTTCACGTTGTCTTCGAGCCCGGTGCGGGTGTGGCCACCGGCGGCGATGCACCATTCGTTGACCTCGAGTTGGTGCCGACCGATGCCCGCGCCGCACCAGTCGGCATCGGGTGCCAGACGCTGAACCGTCTTGATGTAATAGTCGAACACGTCCTTGTCGCAGGGCATGGCATTTTTTACCCCCATCACGAATTGGATGTAGAGCCGTCCGGGAATGCGCCCGTCCCGGTTCATTTCTGTCGCCTTGTGGATATGCGACAGGTCGAACGCCTCGATTTCCGGCTTGATGTCGTAGCGGCGCATTTCCGAGGCCAGCCATTCGACCAGGTCGGGCGGGTTTTCATAGACGCGGGTCGGAAAGTTGTTCGAGCCCACCGAGAGCGAGGCCATGTCAGGTCGCAGCGGCAGCATGCCGCCGCGCGCCTGACCGGCACCTGAGCGGCCGCCGGTCGACAGCTGGATGATCATGCCGGGGCAGTGTTTCCTGACGCCTTCGACCAGCCGGGCGAAGCGGTCCGGGTCCGAGGTTGGCGTGCCGTCTTCAAGCCGGACATGAGCGTGCATGATGCTGGCGCCCGCCTCGAAAGCTTCGTGCGTGCTTTCGACCTGTTCCGCGATGGTGATCGGGACCGCCGGGTTGTCGGATTTCTGCGGGACCGATCCGGTGATCGCGACGCAGATGATGCAGGGTTTGGTCATGGCAGCGCCTTTCCTTTTGGGGCGCATCATGCGGCTTTGGCGCGGCCTGTCAAACGATTGACAGTGCGGGGCAAGGGGGTAGCGTGACGGCAAGGCCAAAAGGGAGGATGAAATGAATCCGGCAGAATGGTTGCGCCGCACGGCGATCCGGTGCGGGCAGGCGCCCGCGTTGTTCGCGGGTGAAACGCTGCGGATGGACTATGCGGGCTTTGACCGCGCCGCGGCGGGGCTGGGCGCGGCCTTGCAGGCGCGCGGGCTTGGGCCGGGCGCGCGGATTGGCATCTTCATGAAGAACCGGGTCGAATACCTGATTGCCCTGTACGGCATCTGGTACGCAGGCGCGGTGGCGATTCCGATCAACGCGAAGCTGCACGTCGCCGAGGCCGCCTGGATCCTCGACAATGCCGAGGCCGCGCTGTGCCTTGTTTCGGAGGACGTGGCCGAGGGGCTGGCGGAGCGGACGGAGGTGGCGCTGGTTTCGGTGGACGATCCGGGCTTTGGCGCGATGCTGGGGGCGCCGCCGATGGCCGCGCCGGTGCTGCGCGATCCGGGCGACATGGTGTGGCTGTTCTATACCTCGGGTACCACCGGAAAGCCCAAGGGCGTGATGATGACCTGCGGCAATATCAGCGCCATGGCGCTGAGCTATTTCGTCGATGCCGATGAGGTGAAAGCCGGGGACGCGATCCTCTATGCCGCCCCGATGAGCCATGGCGCAGGGATCTACAACTTCATGCATGTCATGCGCGGGGCGCGGCATGTCGTGCCCGACAGCGGTGGGTTCGAACCGGCGGAAATCCTGGAACTTGCGCCGAAAATGGGGCCGATCAGCATGTTCGCCGCGCCCACGATGGTGCGGCGGTTGGTCGACGTGGCCAAGGCGCGGGGGATGACGGGCGAGGGGATCAAGACCATCGTCTACGCCGGAGGCCCGATGTACAATGCCGATATCATCGAGGCGGTGGACGTCATGGGGCCGCGCTTCGTCCAGATCTATGGGCAGGGGGAATGCCCGATGGCGATCACCGCCCTGTCACGGCACGACGTGGCGGATCGCAGTCACCCGCGCTGGCGCGACAGGCTGGGGTCCGTGGGTGTGGCGCAATCGGTCAGCCATGTGGCGATCTTCGACGAGGACGGGGCAGAGGTGCCGCGCGGCGAGACCGGGGAAATCGTGGTGCGCGGGGCTGCCGTGATGGCGGGTTACTGGAAGAACGACGCGGCGACAGCCAAGACGGTGCGCGATGGCTGGCTCTGGACCGGGGACATGGGGCGGATGGATGAAGACGGCTATGTCACCATGGTGGACCGGTCAAAGGATATGATCATTTCGGGCGGGTCCAACATTTACCCTCGAGAGGTCGAGGAGGTGCTGTTGGAACACCCCGCCGTGTCCGAGGCCGCCGTGGTTGGCCGCAAGCATCCAGAATGGGGCGAGGAGGTCGTTGCCTTTGTCGTTGGCGATGCGGACAGGGCCGCGCTGGATGCGCTGTGCCTTGACCGGATCGCACGGTTCAAGCGGCCCAAGGATTATGTCTTTGTCGATGCACTGCCCAAGAACAATTACGGCAAGGTGCTGAAAACCGATCTGCGGGCAAAGCTGGAGGAGGAATGATGGCGGAGTTAAGCGGAAAGACCGCGCTGGTCACCGGTTCGGTGCAGGGCATCGGGCTGGCCATCGCCAAGGCACTGGCCGGGGCCGGGTGCCGGATCGGTCTGCACGGCCTGGCGGATGTGGACCACGTCGCCCGCGCTGAAGAGGCGTTGACAGAGGCCGGCGCGCCCGAAGTGCGGTTTTTCGATGCCGACATGCGCGACGTTGCGGCGATCGAGGCGATGATGGCGGATGCGGCGGACTGGGGGGGCGTTGATATCCTAGTGGATTGATCGCGACAAACGAGTCCGAATTGGGATTCCCATTTGGTGCTGGCCGTGCGAGTCATGCTGATG